>DATCEJ010000591.1:0-7529 GCA_036510135.1 Roseiarcus sp.
CTCCTGATCGATGAGATCGATCGCGCCGACGAGGCCTTTGAAGCGTACCTGCTCGAGATCCTCTCCGACTTCCAGGTGACGATTCCAGAAATCGGCGTCATGAAGGCGCCCGAACCGCCGATCGTGGTCATCACCTCCAACCGCACGCGCGAAATTCACGACGCGCTCAAGCGTCGTTGTCTCTATCATTGGCTTGGCTATCCCGACCTCGCTCGCGAGATGGCGATCGTCGGAGCGAAGGCGCCGCGCGCGCCGGAGCGACTGACCGCGGAACTTGTCGCGTTCGTGCAGCGTCTGCGCAAGCAGGACTTGTTTAAGTCGCCGGGTGTCGCAGAAACCCTCGACTGGGCGGCCGCGCTGACCGAACTCGACGCCGTGGCGCTCGATCCGGCGCAGGTCTCCGATACGCTCGGCGTGCTGCTGAAATATCAGGACGATATTGCGAAGATTGAGGGCGCAAAGGCGCAGACGCTGATCGAGGAGACCCGCGCCGAGCTTCGCGGGCTGGAGATCGGCTAGGGCCACGCGAGTTCATCGCCAAGCGCGATGACAAACGCGACGTTCGACCCTATGTCTGCAGAGTGACGCGTGCGACCGGCGCTTCGCTGGAAGCAAGATCGATCGAGCCAAGCGAAATGAGCGCGATTCTAGAAGCCGAACCTGCGAGCGGCGGCGTCTTGGCGCAGAACATCGTCCACTTCGCCCGCGCCCTGCGCGAGGCGGGCGTTCCGTTGGGTCCGGGCGCAGTGGTCGACGCGCTCGCGGCGGTCGAGGCGGCGGGCGTCGGGAATCGAGAGGACTTTTACACCACGCTGCATGCTGTGTTTGTCAAGAAGCATGAGCACAGCCTGCTGTTCGACCAGGCGTTTCGCATCTTCTGGAAGCGAAAGGGTTTCATCGAAAAGCTGATCGCGATGCTGTCCCCGCGCGCGCCCAGCAAATCCGACCCGAAGCCGCCCCAAGCTGGGGCCAGTCGCGTCGCTGACGCACTTTTCAAGACGGTTCATGACCGCGCCAAACCGGCCCCGGAGATCGAGCTTGACGCCCGTCTGACCATGTCGGCCGTGGAGATCTTGCGGTCGAAGGATTTCGCCCAAATGAGCGCTGCGGAAATCGAGGAGGCTCGCAAGGCGATCAAGCGGCTGGCGATGCCCGAGGACAAGCGTCGAACGCGACGCTTCACTCCGGGCGGCCAGCCGGCTCGCGTCGATGCGCGCCGAAGTTTTCGCCGTTCGCTGCAGCCTGGCGGGGTGATCGACCTCGAGTTTCGCTCAGCCGTCAATCGCGCGCCGCCGGTTGTCGCCTTATGCGACATTTCCGGGTCCATGAACGAATATACCCGCCTCTTTTTGCATTTTCTGCATGCTCTCGGCGAAACGCGACGTGTTTCGACCTTCCTGTTTGGCACCCGCCTGACCAACGTGACTCGCGCGATGCGCGCCCGCGATCCCGATGACGCGCTGGCGAAATGCTCGGCGATGGCGCTCGATTGGTCCGGGGGCACCCGAATCGGCGAGGCGCTGCACCGCTTCAATCGGGATTGGTCGCGGCGCGTGCTTGGCCAAGGCGCGATCACCCTTCTCATCACTGACGGACTTGAGCGCGACGACCTCGATACGCTCAAGGCGGAGATGGAGCGGCTCGCCAAATCGAGCAGGCGGGTGATCTGGGTCAATCCGCTGCTGCGCTTTGGCGACTTTGCCGCCAAGGCGGGGGGCATTCGAACGATGCTGCCTTATGTCGATTCGTTCCGTCCGATCCACAATCTCGCCAGCATGGCTGAACTTTGCCGGGCCTTGTCGGGTGGCCGAGACTTTTCCGACGATCCGAAGGCGCGACTTCTGGCGGTCGATTGATTTCCCGTTATAGTCTTGCGGAGCGACCGGGTCGGGGCCATTCTTGAGAGACTCGCGTTGCGAGCGCCGACGTGTCCGCTCGCAAAGCCCTATTACTAGGGCGACCGCCGCCAGGTCGGGGGCGTCGCAGGGTATCGCTGAGGGAGGTGTTTGAATGCTAACCCGAGACGAAGACGTCCTGGCCGCCGCGGAATCCTGGCGCGAAGCCGGACGAGACGTGGCCATTGCAACTGTGGTCGAGACCTGGGGCTCGGCTCCGCGCCCGATCGGCTCGCATCTCGTCATCGACGCAGAGGGGAATTTTCTCGGCTCCGTCTCCGGCGGATGCGTCGAGGGCGCAGTCGTGGAAGAAGCGGCGGATGTGATCGCCAACGGAGCGCCGCGGATGCTCGAGTTCGGCGTTGCGGACGAAACCGCCTGGCGCGTCGGGTTGTCCTGCGGCGGCCGCATCAAGGTCTATGTCGAGAAGCTCGCCTGATGCGGCTCGACGTCCTCAAGGCGATGAACCTGGCCCGAAGCGAACGGCGCGCGGGCGCTATCGTCACCCGTCTTTCCGATGGCGAGCAGCGATTCGTTCGCGCCGAAGCCGTCGACGCCGATCCGCTCTCCGCCGAATTGGAAACAGCGCTGCGCATGGGCAAAAGCGCAACAGTGGCGCATCGGGGCGAGGATTATTTTCTGACCGTTCAAGCGCCGGCGCCGCGCCTCACCCTCATCGGGGCCGTGCATATCTCGCAGGCGCTGGCGCCGATCGCGCGGATCGCCGGTCTCGACGTGTCGGTCATCGATCCGCGCACCGCTTTCGCCACTCCGGATCGTTTTCCCAATACGCCGGTTGTCGCCAAGTGGCCGGACGAAGCGCTGGCGGACGCGCCCCTCGATCGCTACACCGCCATCTGCCTCTTGACCCATGATCCGAAGATCGACGACCCGGCGCTCATGGTCGCGCTCAAGGCCGATTGCTTCTACATCGGCGCGCTCGGATCGCGGAAGACGCACGCCAGGCGGATCGAACGCATGCGCGCTCAAGGGTTCGAGGAAGCGGCCTTGGCGCGAATCCATGCGCCGATCGGGCTCGACATTGGGGCGGTCAGCCCGGCTGAAATCGCGGTGTCGATCGTGGGAGAGATCGTCGCTTCGCTGCGCAAAAAGCCGCTGCGCGCCGAGAGCGCGGCGGCATGAAGTTCGGCTCAACGCCAATTGGGGAGGCCGAAGGAGCGGTCCTCGCGCATGCCGTTCGAACTGACGGGATAGCGTTCAAGAAGGGCGACATTCTCACCCGCGAGCGGCAGTTGGCGCTAGCCGAGGCCGGCGTGACAAGCGTCGTCGCGGCTCGGCTCGAGTCGGGCGACGTCGGTGAAAACGAAGCGGCGCTTAAGCTCGCCAAGCGTCTCGCCGGCGCACATTTGCGTTGCGCCGCGGCGTTCACGGGGCGAGTCAACATGTTCGCCGAGATTGCGGGGCTTGCGATCATCGACGCCGAGGCCATCGACCGGGTCAATGCGGTCGATGAAGGGATCACCGTCGCGACCTTGCCGCCCTATCGTGTCGTCGCCCACGGCGACATGGTCGCGACGGTCAAGATCATTCCATTTGCGATTCCAGGTTCAGCGCTCGAGGCCGCGCTCACCTTGAGCCCGTCGGAGGCGATCACCGTTCGATCGTTCAAGCCGATGCGGATCGGGGTGGTCTCGACGACGCTGCCGGGCCTGAAGGCCTCGACTGTGGCGAAGACCTTGCGCGTGCTCGAGGCGCGCCTGGCTCCGACGGGAGCGCGGGTTGTGGCGCAGGAGATCGTCCCGCACGAGGTTCAGCCGCTCGCAAAAGCGCTCGCCAAGCTGATCGACGGCAGCGATGTGCTCATCGCCTTCGGCGCCTCCGCCATCACCGATCGCCGCGATGTCATTCCGGCCGCTGTCGAGGCGATCGGGGGGCGCATAGAACGGTTTGGCATGCCGGTCGATCCCGGCAATCTGCTGCTCCTTGCCGAACGCCAGGGAATGCCGATCATCGGGGCGCCGGGTTGCGCGCGGTCGCCGAAGGAGAACGGTTTCGACTGGGTCCTGCAACGTGTGCTGGCGGGCGTGCCGATCCACGATGCGGACATTCGCGCGATGGGCCTCGGCGGCCTTTTGATGGAGATCGCCTCGCGCCCGCAGCCGCGCGCGCCCGATGACTAGAGCGCGCGGCGAAAAAGTGGGAACCGGTTTTTCGCGAAAAGCGCGCGACATCAAAGAAGTCGGAGCCCTTCGGCGATTCGGCGGCTCCAAAATCGGCGCCGTCATTCTCGCTGCTGGCGCGTCGTCGCGATTCCGCGCCGGCGGCGGCTCAGACCCGACAAAACTCGTGGCGAAACTCGACGGCGAGCCGATCGTGCGGCGGGTCGTGGGAGCGGCGCTGGCGGCCAAGGCGCATCCCGTCGTCGTCGTCACCGGCTACGCGCGCGACTGGGTCGAGGCGGCGATCGCCGGCCTCGACATTGGCGTCACGTTCAATCCGAGATTTGCGAGCGGCCTCTCCTCGTCGCTGAGCGCCGGTCTGTCCGCCATGCCCCGCGACGCTGTCGGCGCGATCGTGCTGCTGGGCGACATGCCCCGGATCGAGCCGCGGCTCATTGACGCCCTGATCGACGCCTTCCTGGCGCGCAAGGACGCGCTTGCAGCCGTCCCTCTGCGCGCCGGTCGGCGCGGCAATCCCGTGCTTCTCGGGCGAGGACTGTTCGAGGCGGCGATGGGGCTCACGGGCGACGAGGGCGCGCGCAGGCTGATCGGCGCCCTCAACGCCAGCGAGTTGGTCGAGGTTGAGGCGCCGGATACGGGCGTGACGTTCGATATCGACACGCCAGAGGATCTGGCGGCCGCTCGGCGTTTTGGAGGCGGCGATCGTTAAAGGCGCGCCAAGAGCCATCTCGGCCGAGGGGTCCAACGCTGCGTAGCCGCTTTTTTACCGGCCGGCCCTAACGTTTTCAGTTGGTTAGGACGCCGTTTAGTTCCGTGCTCGAGCGTCGCCGAGATTTGGCTTGAGCGGAGACCTTTTAATAACATCTATAATACGTTATATAGCCACCTCCATGGGAGCGACGGACTCGCGCTTCAGATCAGCCTCATGCCCTTCAGCGAGGCATGGCCGTTGCGTCCGACGATAATGTGGTCATGCACCGCGACGCCCAAGGATTTGGCGATCGCGATGATGTCCAATGTCATCTTGATGTCTTGCGTCGACGGCGTCGGATCGCCGGAGGGATGATTGTGAACGAGCACGATGGCTGTCGCCGACAATTCCAGCGCGCGGCGCATGACTTCGCGTGGATAAACCGGGGTGTGATCGACGGTGCCTGACCCTTGGACCTCGTCAGCGATCAGGCCATTCTTCTTGTCCAGGAACAGGACCCGGAAGCTTTCCCGGCCCTCGAACGCCATTGACGTGCGGCAATAGTCGATCACCTCGCTCCACGAGCCAAGCGGCAGTCGCTTCTTGACCGCGCCCTTGGCGAAGCGTTGCGCGGCTGCCTCGACGATCTTGAACTCCGAGATGGCGCCGGCGCTCATGCCGTCGATTTCAGCCAGCCTTCCGGAATCGGCCGCGATGGCTTCGCCGAAGGAGCCGAAGCGGGCGATGAGGCTCTTGGCCAGCGGCTTGACGTCGCGTCGCGGAATCGCGCGAAACAGAATGAGTTCGAGGAGCTCATAATCCGCAAGGGCGCCCTGTCCCGCTTCCCTGAGGCGGGAGCGCAGCCGCTCGCGATGCCCGTGATAGTGAGGCGTCTCGCCTTCACCGCCTTCGGGGACCACCGGACTGGAGGATTGGACTTGCGCCAGCGCCGACCCGCCAGCCTCGTGCAACTGCGTGCGCCGCGCGCGGCGCGGAGAGTAAGCCTTGCCGTCGCGGTCGGCTCCCGAATTCATCGGATTGGCGCGCGATCGGCTCCGGTCGGCGAGAGGGTGAAAATCTCGCACCCGGTCTCCGTCACGCCGACCGTATGCTCGAACTGGGCTGACAGTGACCGATCGCGCGTCACCGCCGTCCAACCGTCAGTGAGAATCTTCACCCCGTAACCGCCGAGATTGATCATTGGCTCGACGGTGAACAGCATGCCCGGGCGAAGCGGAACGCCTTCGCCTTTCCGGCCGACATGCAGGATGTTCGGCTCGTCGTGGAAGAGCCTTCCGAGTCCGTGGCCGCAAAAGTCGCGCACGACCGAACACCGCTCGGCCTCGGCGTAGGTCTGAATGGCGTGACCAATGTCGCCTGTCGTCCCGCCGGGCTTGATCGCTTCGATGCCGCGCATCATCGCCTCGTAGGTGACGTCGATCAGGCGCTGCGCCCGCCGGGAAGCCTCTCCGGCGACGAACATGCGGCTCGCGTCGCCATGCCAACCGTCAACGATCAGGGTCACGTCGATATTGAGGATGTCGCCATCGCGCAAAGGTTTCTCGTCGGGTATGCCATGGCACACGACGTGGTTGATCGACGTGCAGATCGACTTGCGATAGCCACGATAATTCAGGGACGCCGGATAGGCGTCGTGGTCGCGCGCGAACTCGAACGCGAACCGGTCGAGGCTCGCCGTCGTGACCCCTGGTTTGACGAGCGGACCTATCAGATCGAGGGCTTCCGCGGTCAGCGCGCCGGCCTTGCGCATTGCGGCGAAGTCTTCGGGCCCATGCAGACGGATCTGGCCGCTGCGGCGGCCAACCTTCTCGTTTGCGAGCACAAATGTCGTCGACGTCGCCACCAGCGTTCCTTTGGCCCATGTTTGAGAGGCTCTCACACATATGCCCTGCTTCGCGCCGAAGACAAGTCACCAATTTGGGATCGGAAAGGTCCTTCGGCCTTGCGGACTTTTCCGGCGTTCATGCTAGCGTCGCGCCAGGCGGCTGTGGGTTCCAACCGTCGTGCGCACGGGGGCGACTTGGCGATGAGCAAATCGACGACCATAACCGCGGCCGTCCTGGTGATCGGCGACGAGATCCTCTCGGGGCGCACGAAGGACCGCAACCTGGGCTATATCGCCGAATATCTGGCGAAGATCGGCGTCGACGTCCGCGAAGCACGGGTGGTCCCTGACATCGAGGACGAAATCGTCGGGGCCATTAACGCGCTCAGGGCGCGGTATGATTATGTGGTCACGACCGGCGGCATCGGCCCGACCCACGACGACATTACCGCCGATTCGGTCGGCCGCGCCTTTGGCGTGCCAGTCGGCGAGGATCCGAGGGCTATCGCCATCATGCTTGAGCGCTACGTCCCCGGCGATCTCACGCCCGCGCGCCGTCGCATGGCGCGCATCCCCGAGGGGGCCGACCTCATCGAAAATCCGATCTCCCGAGCGCCCGGCTTTCGCATCGGCAATGTGTTCGTGCTCGCGGGCGTGCCGGCGGTCATGCAGGCGATGCTCGACTTCGCCGTCAAGACAATGAAAACCGGCGCGGTGATGCTGGTCGAGACGATCGCCGCAGGAAGCCTCCCGGAGGGCTTGTACGGCGAGGCGTTGGGCGCGATTGCCTCAGCCCATCCGAACGCGGCGATCGGCTCCTATCCGTCGTTCAAGGACGGGCGCTTCAATAATCAGATCGTGGTGCGCGGCAAGGACGAGGAAGCGGTTGCCGCGGCGCGGCGCGCCGTCGAGGCCATGGTCGCGGAGTTCTCTGAAGGCGGAACGCCCGGATAAGC
>DATCEJ010000592.1:0-3118 GCA_036510135.1 Roseiarcus sp.
CAATCTGGCGGTGATGCGCCACGCCGCCCTCAACATTCTCACCCGCGAGCCAACCAAAATCCCCATCAAGCGAAAACGCCTCAAAGCCGCCATCAACCCCCAGTTCCCAACCGCCTTGATCGCATGTTAACGATTCATGATGGTGCCCTGGCCGTGATAGGTCGTGATAGGTCCCCGACGCAACGATCATCGGGTTCATCTGAAGACCAGCCGATAAGGCGGTGCGGAGCGAACGCTCGTTCCAGGTCGTCGGATTCGGCGACAAGTGCCCGCAACTCGACAAATATGCGATCGAGGAGTCGATTCAAGACTAGGTATTGCGCCGAACCTAAGGACTTCTGGCGCGTAAGTGTGGCCGCTCCCGTACGATTCTATGATGCACGCAGACGCTCGCGTGATGGCGCCGCCCGAGTAGCGCACACACCCTCCACTGTTTCCCCCAGCGCTCCGAACTCGACCGGCTTGATAAGAACGGCGTCGAACCCAGCGGCCGACGGGGAGACTCTCCACTCCTCGAAAGCATTGGCGGTCAGGGCGATAATGGGCGTCGGCGACCAACCGCAATCAGCCTCGAGCCTCCGCAAACGACGCGTAGCCTCGTAGCCGTCGAGACCTGGCATCTTAAGGTCCATCAAGATGACGTCGAAGGGTCGAGATTCCAGGGGCGCGATCGGCGACGCAAGACGCAGCGCGTCCTTGCCGTCGATTGCGCGAACGACCTCGAAGCCCAAGCGGCGCATGGCCTTTTGAGTGATTAGCGCATTGATATCGTTGTCTTCGGCTACAAGGGCGCGGCGGACTAACGAGGGCGACGAGAAGCGCGAGGCAAGGCCTGGGGTGGGTGCAACATCCCACGCCATACGCTCGAAAAGCGAGCACGCGCGAACCGGCTTGACCAGCCAGCCGTCAAAGCCCTTCAGCGCCATCTGCCCGAACGCGCGGCGTTCAAATGGCGAAAACAGCACCAGACTGCGTCGGACGGCCGCCTCCCGCGCAGCTTGCGCAAGCTGATTGGTGGCGTCAGGTCCGAGCGCGCAATCGACAATAACGACATCGGGCTTGTGCGGGGCGTTCAACGCCGCGAGGCCGGAGTCCAAGCCCTGGGCGCGATCGACATCGACGCCCGCTTCGATAAGACGCGCTTCGATAGCCGGCGCCTCGAACGGAGAATTGGCGATGATGAGGGCGCGCGTTCCAGTGGGGACGCGGCGTATCGCCTCCGGCGCCCCCGGCGGTTCGATCGAGGCGCATTGGGGCAACCGCACGGCGAAGGCAAAGATCGACCCTCCACCCGGATTGTCGGAAAGCGTCAGCTGGCCGCCCATGAGGCGAACGAGTTCGCGCGAGATGGCGAGCCCCAATCCCGCGCCCTCGAAGCGACGCGCGTGCGAGCCGTCACCTTGCTCGAAACTGTCGAAAACCGCCTTCCGGCGATCCATCGGCACGCCAGGCCCAGTATCGATTACCGAGAACCGCGCCGCGCCCATTTCGCCGCGCTCGACGGTCACGCAGACACCGCCCCGATCGGTGAATTTGACCGCGTTTCCAGCGAGGTTCATGAGGATTTGGCGTAGACGCGGGCCGTCGGCGCGGACGAAGCGCGGTGCGCCGGCGCTGAACGAAGCCGCGATCTCAATGCCTTTACTCTGGGCGCGCGGCGCGAGCAGTTCCACTACGCCCTCAATGAGTCGACGAAGGTCGACCTTCTCGACGACGAGATCGAAACGGCCCGCTTCTATCTTGGCAAGATCGAGGATCTCGTCGATTAACGTGATGAGCGCGCTTCCGGAGCCGCGGATCGCTTCAACATAGCTTGCGTTTTCTGGATCGAGGGAGGCCTCCCGTAACAGATCGGCCATACCGAGGATGCCGCTGATCGGGGTGCGGATTTCGTGGCTCATTGTCGTTAGAAAGCGGGATTTGGCCTCGTTCGCCGCCTCTGCTTTGTCGCGCGCGCTCGCCGCTTCCTGGAGTCGCCAATTCTCATCGCGCAACCCGTCGTTCTCGGCGGCGATCCGTGCCCCGCGCGCTTCCGCCTGACGCCGAGCGCAGGCGGCGGCGCCGGCGAGCGCGGCTGCCAACGCGATTACCGCGCCAGCCTGAAGCCACAGCGCATGACCCGCAAAATCCGCCAATCCGGCGCCCAGATCCATTTCCAACCCCGCATAAGCCCGGCGTCGCGCCGATCAGCTTGGAGATCCATGGTCTCAGGCGACGGTTGTGAACCCCTTGAGGAATTCGACCGAATTGTAGGGTTGCGCTGATTCCGACAGCTTATGCCGCCGCGACCGCGCGGTCTGGCGTGCCACGGTAGGAGAGGGCTTCGGCGAGATGCACGCGACGGGTCGGCCCACCTCCGTCCAGGTCGGCAAGCGTGCGAGCGAGCTTGAGCACGCGGTGATAACCGCGCGCCGAAAGACGGAGCCGCTCGGCGGCGTCGCGCAACAGTGCGAGACCTGATGCGTCCGCTGCGGCGATCTCCTCGACGAGGCTCGCGGGCGCCCGGGCGTTACAAAGGACGCCCTCGAGCCCGAGGCTGGCGTAACGCGCGAGCTGGATCTTGCGGGCCGCCGCCACCCGGCCGGCTACCTCTGCTGAGCCCTCGTGGGCCGGAGGCATCATCAGATCCGCCGCCAGGACTGACGGAACGTCGACGACGAGATCGAAGCGATCCAGGAGAGGACCTGACAAGCGGCCGAGGTATTGAGCCACGCACCGGTCGTTTGGCGCGCGCTTGCAGGCATAACCCGGTTCGTTGGCCATGCCACACCGGCACGGATTCATCGCCGCTATCAATTGAAATCGCGCCGGATAGACGACGCGATGATTGGCGCGCGCGATCGCCACTTCGCCCGTCTCGATCGGCTGGCGAAGGCTATCCAGAACCTGGGGCTGAAATTCGGGCAGCTCGTCGAGGAACAAGACGCCATTATGGGCGAGCGAAATCTCGCCGGGCCTGGCGTGCACGCCGCCCCCGACCAGCGCCGGCATCGAGGCCGAATGATGGGGGCTTCGGAACGGGCGCCGGTCGGTCAGCGCGCCGCCGGCGAGCGCGCCCGCAACCGAATGAATCATCGAGACTTCAAGCAGCTCGCGCGGGGTCAAAGGCGGCAGGATC
>DATCEJ010000593.1:0-7679 GCA_036510135.1 Roseiarcus sp.
CCATGCGCTCGCGCCGCACGCGCGACAGCGTCACCTCGACGCCGCACTTCTCGCAGATGACGCCCTTGTACTTCATCCGCTTATATTTGCCGCACAGGCACTCGTAGTCCTTGATCGGCCCGAAGATACGCGCGCAGAACAGGCCGTCGCGCTCGGGCTTGAACGTGCGGTAGTTGATCGTCTCGGGCTTCTTGATCTCGCCGAACGACCACGACAGAATCTTTTCCGGGCTCGCGATCGCGATCTGGATCTGATCGAACGCCTGCGGAGCGGCGACCGGGGCGAAGGGATTCGTAATTTCCTGGTTCATTCTGGTCTCCCGCGAGTTCGACGCTTAGAAACGTCCGAACCCGCATTCATGGAAACAAAGGCGCGACGCCGCCCGCGAACGCGAATCGTTCGAGGGCGGCTAAGGCCAAGCGCGTTATTCGGCAGCCTCCGCGGGCGGCAGTGGCAGTTCTTCCGGGGCGCGCTTGATCGACGCGAGTTCGACATTAAGTCCGAGCGAGCGCATCTCCTTCACGAGCACGTTGAAGCTCTCCGGAATGCCCGATTCGAACGTGTCGTCGCCGCGCACGATCGACTCATACACCTTGGTGCGGCCAGCCACGTCGTCCGACTTGACGGTCAGCATCTCCTGCAGCGTGTAGGCGGCGCCGTAAGCTTCCAGCGCCCAAACCTCCATTTCGCCGAAGCGCTGGCCGCCGAACTGAGCCTTGCCGCCCAGCGGCTGCTGGGTGACGAGGCTGTAAGGACCGATCGAGCGCGCGTGGATCTTGTCGTCGACAAGATGGTGGAGCTTCAGCATGTAGATGTAGCCCACCGTCACCTTGCGGTCGAAGGCGTCGCCCGTGCGCCCGTCGAAGAGCGTCACCTGTCCGGAGGAATCGAGACCTGCCTTGTCGAGCATCTCGACGATGTCCTTCTCGCGCGCGCCGTCGAACACGGGCGTCGCGATCGGAACGCCGCGACGCAGATTCTCGCCAAGTTCAGCGAGGCCCTTGTCGTCGAGCGCCTTGATCGTCTCGTTCTCGCCGTAGATATCCTTCAGCTTGCCGCGCAACGGCTTCACGTCGTTCGAGCGCAGATAGGCGTCAACCGCCTCACCCACTTGCCGGCCGAGACCCGCGCAGGCCCAACCGAGATGGGTCTCGAGGATCTGTCCGACATTCATCCGGCTCGGCACGCCGAGTGGATTGAGCACGATGTCGACCGGCTGGCCATCGGCGAGGAACGGCATGTCTTCCTGCGGCACGATGCGCGACACGACGCCCTTGTTGCCATGGCGTCCGGCCATCTTGTCGCCCGGCTGGATCTTGCGCTTCACCGCGATGAAGACCTTGGCCATCTTCATCACGCCAGGCGGCAGTTCGTCGCCGCGCTGCAGCTTCTCGACCTTGTCGAGGAAGCGGCTTTCCAGCGACTTCTTCGATTCGTCGTATTGCTTGCGCATCGCCTCGATCTCCGACATCGTCTGGTCGGACTCGAGCGCGAAGCTCCACCATTGCGAGCGCGGCTGCTCCTCGAGCAGCGTCTTCGTCAGCACCTGATCCTTCTTGAAGCCCTTAGGTCCGGACAAAGCCCGCTTGCCCTCGAGCGTTTCGGCCAGACGCGCATAGACGTTGCGATCGAGGATCGCCTGCTCGTCATCGCGGTCCTTGGCGAGGCGTTCGATTTCCTCTCGCTCGATCGCCTGCGCGCGCTCGTCCTTGTCGACGCCGTGGCGGTTGAAGACCCTGACCTCGACAATCGTGCCCTGCACGCCTGGGGGAACGCGCAACGACGTGTCGCGCACGTCGGAGGCCTTCTCGCCAAAGATGGCGCGCAGAAGCTTCTCTTCCGGCGTCATCGGGCTTTCGCCCTTGGGCGTGATCTTACCGACCAGGATGTCGCCCGCCACGACCTCGGCGCCGATGTAGACGATGCCCGCTTCGTCCAGATTCTTCAGCGCTTCTTCCGACACGTTCGGGATGTCGCGCGTGATCTCCTCCGGACCGAGCTTGGTGTCGCGGGCCATCGCTTCGAATTCCTCGATATGAATCGAGGTGAAGACGTCGTCCTTGACGATGCGCTCGGAGAGCAGGATCGAATCCTCGAAGTTGTAGCCGTTCCACGGCATGAAGGCGACGAGGACGTTGCGGCCGAGCGCCAGATCGCCGAGATCCGTGGAGGGGCCATCAGCGATGATGTCGCCCTTCTCGACCCGGTCTCCCACCCTCACCAGCGGCTTCTGGTTGATGCAGGTCGACTGGTTCGAACGCTGGAACTTCATCAGCCGGTAGATGTCGACGCCGGGCTTGGCGGCGTCGGCCTCCTCGGTCGCGCGCACCACGATACGGGTGGCGTCGATCTGGTCGACGATTCCGCCGCGGCGCGCCGCAATCGCCGCACCCGAGTCGCGCGCCACGATCGCCTCCATGCCGGTGCCGACCAGGGGCGCGTCCGAGCGCACCAGCGGCACCGCCTGACGCTGCATGTTCGAGCCCATCAGCGCGCGGTTGGCGTCATCGTTCTCAAGGAACGGAATGAGCGCCGCGGCGACCGAGACCAGTTGCTTGGGCGACACGTCCATGAAGTCGACGCGATCGCCAGGCAGGAACACGACATCGCCGGCGTGGCGGCAAACGATGAGGTCGCCCACCAGATGGCCCTTGGCGTCGATCGGGGTGTCGGCCTGCGCGACCGAGTATTTCTGCTCTTCCATCGCCGAGAGGTAACTAACCTCCTCAGTCACCTTGCCTTCACGGATCTTGCGGTAGGGCGATTCGATGAAGCCGTATTTGTTCACCCGCGCGAAGGTCGCGAGCGAATTGATGAGCCCGATGTTCGGGCCTTCCGGCGTCTCAATCGGGCAGATGCGGCCATAATGCGTCGGATGCACGTCGCGCACCTCGAAGCCGGCCCGCTCACGCGTCAGACCACCCGGCCCGAGCGCCGACAGACGACGCTTGTGGGTGATCTCCGACAGCGGGTTCGTTTGGTCCATGAACTGCGACAATTGCGACGAGCCGAAGAACTCGCGCACCGCGGCCGCCGCCGGCTTGGCGTTGATGAGATCCTGCGGCATGATCGTGTCGATTTCGACCGAAGACATGCGCTCTTTGATCGCCCGCTCCATGCGCAGGAGGCCAATGCGATATTGGTTCTCCATCAATTCGCCGACCGACCGCACGCGCCGGTTGCCGAGATGGTCGATGTCGTCGATCTCGCCGCGGCCGTCGCGCAGGTTCACCAGCGCCTTGACCACCGCCAGGATGTCGTCCTTGCGCAGGGTTCGCTGGGTGTCGGGCGCGTCGAGGTCGAGGCGCATGTTCATCTTGACCCGGCCTACCGCCGAGAGATCGTAGCGCTCTCCGTCGAAGAACAGCGACTGGAACATCGCCTCCGCGCTATCGATCGTCGGCGGCTCGCCCGGACGCATGACGCGATAGATGTCGAACAGGGCGTCCTCACGCGAGGAATTCTTGTCGACCTTGAGCGTATTGCGGATATAGGCGCCAATATTGATGTGGTCGATGTCGAGCACCGGCAGCTCGCTGAAGCCGGCCTCCAGCAGCAACGGGAGCGACTTCTCGGTAATCTCCTCGCCGGCCTCGGCGTAGATCTCGCCGGTCGCCGGATTGTAGAGATCCTCGGCGATATACTGGCCATAAAGATCGGCGTCGCTTGCGCGCAGCGCCTTGAGGCCCTTCTCGGCCAATTGCCGCGCGGCGCGTATGGTCAATTTCCGGCCGGACTCGATCGCGACTTCGCCGGTGTCGGCGTCCACGAGATCGACGGAGGCCTTGACGCCCCTCATGCGTTCGGCGTCGAAAGGCACCCGCCAGGCGCCGTCCTTGAGATGCGTGTAAACGATCTTCTTGTAGAAGGTCGACAGGATCTCCTCGCCGTCGAGGCCGAGCGCATAAAGCAGCGAGGTCACCGGGATCTTGCGGCGCCGGTCGATACGCGCATAGACGACGTCCTTGGCGTCGAACTCAATGTCGAGCCACGAGCCGCGATAGGGGATGATGCGAGCAGCGAACAGAAGCTTGCCCGAGGAATGGCTCTTGCCCTTGTCGTGATCGAAGAACACGCCCGGGCTGCGATGCATCTGCGAGACGATGACCCGTTCAGTGCCGTTGACGATGAAGGTGCCGTTTATGGTCATGAGCGGCATGTCGCCCATGTACACATCCTGCTCCTTGATATCCTTGACCGACTTGGCCTGGGTCTCCGGATCGACGTCGAACACGATCAGGCGCAGCGTCACTTTGAGTGGCGCGGAGAAGGTCATGCCGCGCTGGCGGCACTCGTCGACATCGTATTTCGGCGCTTCATACTCATACTTGACGAATTCGAGATGGGCGGTGTCGGCAAAGTCCTTGATCGGGAAGACCGACTTGAAGACCGCCTGCAGGCCCTCGGTTGGACGCCCGCCCTTCGGCGGATCCATCAAGAGAAACTGATCATACGAGGCTTTCTGGACTTCGATCAGATTCGGCATTTCGCCGACTTCCTTGACGTGCCCGAACACCTTGCGAACGCGCTTGCGGCCAGTGAATGTCTGTGCCATGTGGCTCCTCTAAACTTCGCTTGCCGCCGTTGTCGGTCGTCGCACGCCCATGCGCACGCCGGATCTCCGGCTGGTCTTCTCGAGGCGCGTCGCCGACGCCCCCCTTCCCATCAAAACTTCCCCGGCGGCGGCCCAAAATCTCTTGGCCGCCACAGACCACGTTCGCTCGCGAACGTTTTGCCAACGCCGGAACGGCCCCTGGCCAATGGCCGGGACCGTCTCGCGTTGATCAACAGAGCCCCGCGACAGCGGGGCAGCGCCATTACTTGAGCTCGACTTTCGCGCCGGCCTTTTCCAAGGCGGCCTTGATCTTCTCCGCCTCTTCCTTGCTCACGCCTTCCTTGACCGGCTTCGGCGCGGCTTCGACCAGGTCCTTCGCTTCCTTCAGGCCGAGCGCGGTGATGGCGCGCACTTCCTTGATCACTTCGATCTTCTTGTCGCCGATCGCCGAGAGGATCACGGAAAACTCGGTCTGCTCCTCGACCGGCGCGGCGGCTGCGCCAGCGGCCGGAGCAGCGGCAACCGCCACTGCCGCGGCGGCCGAGACGCCCCACTTGCCTTCGAGCAGCTTGGCGAGCTCGGCGGCCTCCAGGACCGTTAGGCTCGAGAGTTCGTCGACGATTTTTTCGAGATTGGCCATTGATGGACTTCCTTTATGTAGTGCGGTTCGAATGATTGTGAAGAGCCTGCCTCAGGCTGCGTCTTTCGCGGCATAGGCGCCGACCACACGCGCGAGCTTGGCGGCTGGCGCGGTTGTGAGCTGGGCGAGCTTGGTCGCGGGGGCGAGCAGAAGCCCCAGCAGTTTCGCCCGCAGCTCGTCGAGAGACGGCAAGATCGCAAGCGCCTTGACTCCGTCCACGTCGAGAGCCGTCTTGCCCATGGCGCCGCCCAGGAGCACGAACTTCTCGTGATCCTTGGCGAAAGCCACGGCCGCCTTGGCCGCCGCCACCGGATCGGTCGAATGAGCGATCAGGGTTGGGCCCTTGAGCAGAGGACCGATCGAGGCGACGTCCGTGCCTTCAAGGGCAATCTGAGCCAGGCTGTTCTTGGCGACCTGAACCTTGGCGCCCGCCTGCCGCATCTGCTTGCGCAGCCGCTGCATCTGGGCGACAGTCAGGCCGGAATAATGCGCCACGACCACAACCGACGTTTTTGAAAAAACGTCGTGCAGAGCCGCGACGGCTTCCTTCTTTTCCGTTCTATCCACGGTGCTCATCTCCGGTCGGCGGAGCTTGATTGCTCAAAACCCGCCTGTTGCACACGCCGCGCCGTTCGATTCGGTCACCCGAATCCAACGCCGCAGCCACTTGCGCCTGTCCCCGGAGGCGGGCGAAACGCCCGGCGCCGGACAGATGGTTCGAACCGCTTTCACCGTCCGGGAAGCGCCGGACGGATGCAGAAACTCGGTCTTCCCCGTCTATGCTGGCTCCGCGCCCGAATGGGCCTCAGGAATTAAGCGTGCGCCCCAAAGGGGTTACGCGCCGGCAGTCTCGGACAGGACAAAGCCGGAATGGACGCAAAGGTTCACCCTCTCCGTCCTCCGGCCTTTCCGCCGCTCCCGCTCCGATCAGCCGTCACCGGTTTCATCTTTGCAGGGCAGTAGCCATGTTTGATTCGAGGTCGTCGCGCTGTCGACTCCAAACGAGGCCCATAGCGCTTTCGCGCGCGCTTGCCAAGGGGGTAACGAAAAGTTTTGCACAGCGCCGGCGCACCGAACGGCTGCTTCGGAATTCCGGCGCGAGAACGATTAGACTCTCGCGCCAGAAGCTTTTACCGGCGTCCGTTTTAGCGGGAGGCCGTCGTCACCACGAATGGCTTTCGCCCCCGACGCGCGACAGCGAATCCGAGACCGCCGAAGCCGATCAGCATCATCGCCCAGGTCGAAGGCTCAGGAATGGCGCTTGAGGTGAAGAACGAACCACCTGTGTGAGTATCGTAGAACTGAGTCTTCAAGAACGCCGCGGTTGAATCTGTGATCCGGTCATCGAACAACAGATCGAAGATATAGGTCTGGTTTGGCGACAAGGTTCCGCCCGGTATCGTCACGCTGGTATCCGAAGTCGACAGGGTCGCGCTAAACACCTGGGCGAACGAAGAAGAATCGAAAATCGAAAAAACGATAGTGTTCGCGTCGGTCGTGGCGTTCGGACTGACCTCCATGGCGTTGAAGTCCACCGTGAAAGGATCATCAGAGGCCACGCCCTGGAGAGCGGCAAAAGACGCCGCCGTAAGCTCGGGTGTGTTGGAATAGGCGTCGCCGGCATAGTTGATGACAAATTCGGTTGGCCCCATCGTGCCGCCCGTCAGGTCGAATGTATAATCGCCGGTGGGAAAGTCGCTCTGCAACCCGCTGAACGATGGATTTGAAGCCGTGAAGCTGAGCGAGGGCGGGATGGGCGTTTGCGTGAGGGTCGCCGGCGAGCCAGGGCCGCCGTAGGTCAGTGTGCCAGCGTCGAAGTCCGTCGTATTGGTGAAAAATGTCCGGCCGGAAAAGAAGCCGCCCGTCGAAGTCACCGTCGTCGGGTCGCTCTGAGTGAAGGTCGGGTTAAGGCCGACATCCGCACTCGTCAGCTGGGCGTGTGCAGCTCCGGCGCCCGCCGCCAAACCGGCCACGGCCAAGCCAATCGCGTGTATAAATTGCTTTCCTTGCATGATTTCCATCCCCCAAATGCAAGCCAACCTGTCACCGCCCTACGGGCTCGCAATTCCGTAACGGCGCAGCAACAGATTATCCTCTTACATTTGGACAATTGAGTCAATCTTGCCTCGGGCCTAACACTAGCTCTAGCGGAATCGTGATCATGATCCGGACCGCCGCTCTACAAGGAGGCCGGCCGGGATCAAACAGCCGGAGTCGATCAAGGGAGGAACCGTCGATGAAGACAATCGATCGCCGCAGCTTCGCGCGCGGGTTTCGCCGTCGCTGCCGCCGCTCTGACCGTGAGTTCTGAAACGGTACAAGCGATGCCGCTCGACGACGGCGCTCCGGGCGTCCTCGACGACTGGATCATGAAGGCCCAGGCGGTGGTCGTCCGGTCGGGCCCGCGTCGCCGCCCTCGCCGCCGGGTCCGGCGTTGCTGGTGGAGTCGAGGCCGCCGCGTCTGCGGTTGGCGCTGGGTGTGAT
>DATCEJ010000594.1:0-3017 GCA_036510135.1 Roseiarcus sp.
GCCAGGGCGATCTCGACCGCCGGCGGCGTGTCGTGGAGCGAGATCGACGAGAACTTCATGCTGAGGAAACGCCCGGGCGTCTTCGTTGCCGGCGAGATGATCGACTGGGAGGCGCCGACCGGCGGCTATCTGTTACAGGCCGCGTTCTCGACCGGCGCCGCGGCTGGCCGCGCTGCGGTGCGTTGGGCGAGCAACGCTTCCATTCAGCCTCAGTTTCGTGCGTAACACGCACGCCTAGGGAGGAATGCGATGAACGAAACAAGGCTCGACAGAATCAACACCATTCTGCGCGTCACCAGCGGCAATTTCCTCGAAATGTATGACTTCTTTCTGTTCGGCATCTACGCCCGGCAGATCGGGCAGACCTTCTTTCCCAGCGACGATCCTTACGCCTCGCTGATGGCGACGTTCCTGAGTTTCGCGGCGGGGTTTGCGATGCGCCCGATCGGCGCGCTGGCGCTGGGGCCCTACATCGACCGCATCGGCCGGCGCAAAGGCCTCATTCTCACGCTCTCGATC
Organism: Roseiarcus sp.; assembly: GCA_036510135.1. Classification (GTDB taxonomy): domain Bacteria; phylum Pseudomonadota; class Alphaproteobacteria; order Rhizobiales; family Beijerinckiaceae; genus Roseiarcus. The sequence continues at coordinate 520 of DATCEJ010000594.1, forward strand.
ATGGCCTGCGGCACAATCCTCATCGCTTTCGTGCCGGGCTACGCGACCATCGGCGTGCTGGCGCCGATGCTGGTGGTGCTGGGGCGGCTCCTGCAGGGATTCTCCGCCGGCGTCGAGCTCGGCGGCGTGTCCGTCTATCTCTCGGAGATGGCGACGCCCGGGAACAAGGGCTTTTACGTTTCTTGGCAATCGGCGAGCCAGCAGGTCGCGGTTGTCCTCGCCGCGCTTCTTGGCTACGCAATCGCCAATTGGATGGCGCCAGAGGCGGCCTCGAGCTGGGGCTGGCGCATTCCGTTCTTCATCGGCTGCGCCATCGTGCCATTCCTGTACATGATCAGGCGTAAGCTCGAGGAGACGGCAGAATTCGCCGCGCGGAAAGTCCACCCGACGACGGCGCAAATCTTCGCCACGCTTGGCGCCAACTGGCCGATCGTGCTCGGCGGCGTGGCGATGGTGATGATGACGACGGTGTCGTTCTATCTCATCACCGTCTACACGCCGACCTTCGGCAGGAGCGTGCTCAAGCTCACCGAATCCGACGCGCTCCTGGTGACGATTGCGGTTGCGGCGTCGAATTTCGTCTGGCTGCCATTGTCGGGCGCCCTTTCGGATCGGATCGGCCGCAAGCCAATCCTCCTCACCTTCGCGATTCTCGCCCTTCTGACCGCCTATCCGGCGCTTGTCTGGCTGGTCAGGGCGCCGACCTTCGAGCGGATGCTTACGGTCGAACTGTGGCTGTCCTTCATTTACGCCTGCTACAATGGCGCGATGGTCGTGGCGTTGACCGAGATCATCCCGGCTTCGGTGCGCACTTCCGGCTTCTCGCTCGCCTACAGCCTCGCGACGACGCTTGGCGGCTCGTCGCTCCTGATCTCGACCTGGCTTATCGCTCACACCGGCGACAAGGCCGCGCCCGGCTACTGGATGAGCTTCGCGGCGGTCTGCGGCCTGATCGCGACGCTTGCGCTCTATCGCCGGCCGGCGGGCGGGGTCCACTATGTCGCGCGCGGCGCTGCCGGCGGCTGAGCCCCCCTTCCGCCAAGTCAGGCGCGCGCGTCGTCTTCTTGAAACAAAAGACGCCCCTCTTGCGTTTCGCGGGTAGACGCTCGTGGCGCGGCTTTGCGCTCGGGGCGCGCGAATGAGACAAGGAGTTCCCGATGCAAGCGACCTGGAAGCCCCATGAAAAGCGTGGAGAGCTGACGGCCAAAGGCGACTTGCCTGACACGGTGTTCGCATTTCCAAAGCAGCGCAAAGAGCCGATGACCGATGCGAAGCATGTGCGCAACGCGGTCGCGCGGTTCGATCAGGTCACGGACGTTTCCGATGGCGATCGCGCCTTGGCCTTCGCCAACATGAAGAAGGCGGCCAAACATTATGACGTCGAGCTGACGGAGACGTCATGGCGCGATCTCGGCGTTCATCCGCAAGCCCATCGCAAGGAAGCCGTCGCCAAAGCGGTCAAGACCAAACGCGAGCGGGGAACAGTCAAAAAGGCCGCCGCCAAAGCCACGGCGACGCGCAAGCGCTAATGCAACGACGAGGCGGGTAGCAGGAAGCTCGTCGCCATAGCGCGGTCATCCGCCTATTTTTCGTTTCAGCCGGTAAGCGAAGGCGACAGACAGCGCCTGCACGCGGCCCTGCAGAGCCTGTTCCGGCAGCGCCTGATCGGTCGGGCTTGGCCAATAGGTCGAGGTCGCCAGAACGTGGATCGTCCGGCCGGCCAGCGTCGCGACGCCTCGCATCCGGTCGGGATCGCCCGGTCCGCCGTTGCCCAGATAAAGTGTGTCGATACGCACGTGAAGGCCGCTTGGCGCTCTCGACCCGACGACCCGGGCCAGCGCGCCAGGCAAGGATTGCTGCACCCAGCCCGCAGTGGGATTGCCGACATAAGCCACCAGCGGCGTCGTATCGACACTGATGGCGCCGCCGGCGCCCGAGGCGGCCATCGGCTGAATCCCGTCGGAGGGCGTCGTGTTGCAGCCGCTCAAACCCCCGGCGGCAAAGGCGGCAAGGCTGACCAGCGCGGCGCGGCGCGTCAAAACATTCCCCAGCATAATACCTCCCTCGGCAAGCATGCCTTGATCGACTCGGGCCATTCGAAGCCGATAAACAGGCGAATTGAGCCGCCCCGGCAGCTCTGCTTGGCGATCCTCTCGTACATCGGTTGGCTTACGGCGCCAATCCAACGGGCAGCTGTCTTAGGCTTCTTCTTTTGCCGCGCTCTATCCGCTCTGCCCCCACTGCCCGCGCCATGGCGTCTCCGGCACGGGCGTGAGCGGCGACTTGCCGTCGGCCCACGCGAACAGGTTCCAGACCACACATTCGGCCATCGCCCGGCGCGTCTTGATCGACGCCGAGCCGACATGCGGCAGGAGCACCGCGTTCTCAAGAGCAATGAGCTCTTGCGGCACGCGGGGCTCGTTCTCGAAAACGTCGAGCCCGGCGCCCAAAATCGCCTTGTTTCGCAATGCCTCGATCAGCGCCTTTTCGTCGACCAG
>DATCEJ010000595.1:0-10196 GCA_036510135.1 Roseiarcus sp.
CGTTCTCGCGGTGGACTCAACCTGCGCGACGCCCGTTTTCACACGACCGATCGCGCTCGGCGCCGATGTGGTCATGCATTCGGCGACCAAATACCTCAACGGGCATTCCGACGTTCTGGCGGGAGCGCTCTGCTTCGCGCAGGACGACGCCCTTTGCGCCCGGGCGCGGACGATTCGCCAGTCGCACGGAATGATCCTGCATCCGTTCGAAGCGTTCCTCTTGATCCGGGGTTTGAGAACGCTCGACGTGCGCGTGCGTTCAGCGGCGGCGAATGCGATGGAGCTCGCCAATCGCCTCTCCAATCACGGTTCCGTCTCCGCCGTGCTCTATCCGGGCCTCCCGCACCACCCGGGCCACGAGGTCGCGCGCCGGCAGATGCAGGGCGGCTTTGGGGGCATGCTGTCGATCCGCGTGCGCGGGGGGCCTCAGGCTGCGATCGCGACTGCCGCCCGAGTGCTGGTGTGGAAGCGAGCGACCTCGCTTGGCGGGGTCGAATCGCTCATCGAGCACCGCGCTTCCATCGAGGGCGCGAACTCGCCGTGTCCGCCCGACCTGCTGCGGCTCTCCGCTGGAATCGAGGACGTCGAGGACCTTTGGCGCGATATCGACGCGGCGCTGACCGGATCGTCTTGAGGCCTCGATTTCGGCCCTGCAGCGAATCCGGCTAAAGCGGGCGCGATGTACCGCAATATTTTCCTGGTCGGCGGCTGGACGGTCGCCTCTCGACTGACCGGCTTTCTGCGCGACATGGCTCTCGCTGCCCTCATGGGCGGCGGCGCGCTCAACGACGCCTATGTCGCGGCGATCAAGCTGCCCAACCAGTTCCGTCAGATCTTCGGCGAGGGGTCGTTCAACGCCGCCTATCTGCCCACCTACACACGCGTGCTGCAGGCGGGAGGCCGGGAGGAAGCAAGCAAATTCGCGAGCCAGATCTTCACGATGCTCATCCTGTCGCAGATCGCCCTGCTGGGCCTCGTCTATCTCGACATGCCCCTGCTCGTGCGCCTGACTTCGCCGGGGTTCGTCAGCCAACCCGACAAATTCGCTGAAGCGGTGGCGATGTCGCGCATCATGTTCCCCTATATCGCCTTCATCGCGGTCTTCGCGCTGCATCAGGGGACGCTCAACGCCAACAACGCCTGGGGAGCGCCTGCTTTCGCGCCTGCGGCGGCCAATGTGTGCATGATCGCATTTCTCGCCTTCGCCGCTTTTTTTCCGGCGGTTTCGCCCGGAATCGCCAGCATGGCGAGCTGGGGATTTCTCGCCTCGGGCGTAACCCAGCTTATCATCGTCGTGGCTGCCGCCCGCCGGCGCGGACTCCTTGAGAGACTGATCTGGCCGCGCTGGACGCCCGAGATCCGGCGCTTCCTGTGGATGCTTGGGCCGGCGATCGGTATTTCCGCGAGCTATCAGATCGGAGCGCTGGCCGACCAGATCGTCGGCTCGCTCTTACCCACCGGCGGTCTCTCCGCCATCAGCTACGCCGACCGGCTCTATCAATTGCCCGGCGGCGTCATCGTCATCGCCACCGGCTCGGTGCTGCTCAGGGAAATGTCGGCCCTCGTCGCCCTCGGCGACCACCGGGGCGCGATGGCCGCTCAGAATCGGGCCGCTTCGCTGACGCTGGCGCTCGGCGCTCCCTTCATAGTCGTGTTTCTTCTCATCCCCGACCTGATCGTCGCGGTCGCCTTCGAGCACGGCGCCTTCAAGGCCAATGCGACCCAGCAAGCCGCAGGCGTGCTTGCGGCCTACGCGATTGGCATGCCGGCCTTGCTGGTCGACCGGATCGTCACAGCGAGCTTCTTGTCGCGCGGCGATACGGCGACCCCGCTTAAGGTCACGCTGGTCGGCGTCGCCGTCAATGTGGCGCTCAAGATCGTGCTGTTTCGGCCCCTCGGCGCGCCGGGTTTGGCGCTCGCCACCGCGGCCGGCCTTTGGATCAAGGTGGCCGGCGTCTTTGTGCTCGCCCGCCGGCGCGGCTGGACGGCTCCTGACCCGCGCCTGCTGGCGACCGGCGCGGCGACGCTGTTTGCGGCTGGTGCGTTGGCGCTTGCGTTGACGCTGTTCGACGGGCCGCTCATCGCGCTCATGGCGCATCTCCCGCGCTTCGCTCGCGAGGCGCGATTTGCTGCGCTGACCGTGATCGGGGCCGCGGCCTATTTTCCTGCCCTGGGCTTCGGGCTTTGGCTCACCCGCGCCATGCCGGCGACTCTCGTCAGGCGGGCGCGGCGCATTCTTCGTCTTGCCGCATGAACCTCACGAGTTCGGCTGCGCCGCTTAACCATTCCGCGATGTCGCCTGGGTGAATCGTGCTCAAACTCGCTTGACCCAGGGGCCAGCAAAGCCTTCTGTTCTTCGCTTATGGGAGGGTTTCAGATGAGCGCTCAGGCGCGCGATGTTGCGGTCGAGTTCGCCTATCGGTTCGGTCGCACGCCGACGGTCAGTCGTGCGCCAGGCCGCGTCAATCTGATCGGCGAGCATACCGACTATAACGACGGCTTCGTCATGCCGGCGGCGCTAGAATTCGCCACTCTGACCGCAGCCTCGCAACGGCCCGACAGGCGTCTGCGAGTCTATTCCATGATCATGGACGAGACGCGCGAGTTCGACCTCGATTCTCCGCCTCAAGGCCCGAGCGGCGACTGGTCGGACTACATCCTCGGGGTCGCGCTGATGCTGGAGATGAGCGGGCGCAACCTTTCCGGCGCCGATCTCATCGTCTGGAGCGATGTTCCGATCGGAGCGGGCTTGAGCTCCTCGGCCGCGCTTGAAGTCTCGTGCGCGCACGCGCTACTCACCGAAAGCGGCTTGCCATTCGATCCGATCGAAATCGCACAGCTTTGTCAGCGGGCCGAAAATGATTTCGTCGGAATGCGTTGCGGGGTGATGGACCAGTATATTTCGTGCTGCGGCGTCGCTGGGCATGCGCTCCTGATCGATTGCCGCAGTCTCGAGTCGCGCAATGTCGCGATTGCGCCGAACTTGAGGCTGCTCATCGCCAACAGCAGGGTCCGCCACCAGCATGCGGGCGGCGAATATAATCTGCGGCGCGAGGCTTGCGAGGAAGGGGTGAGGCTGCTGAGCCGCTATCTCGGGCCGATCCAGGCGCTTCGCGACGTGACGCCGAAACAGCTTGAGTCCAAACGTCGGAAGCTTCCCGATCTCATCTACCGCCGCTGTCGCCACATCGTCACTGAGAACGCGCGCGTTCTCGAGGCGGAGCAGGCGCTTGGAAGCGGCGATCTCGTCGCCTGCGGGCGCGCCATGAACGCTTCCCATGTCTCCATGCGCGACGACTTTGAAATCACCTGTCCCGAGGTCGATCTGCTGGCTGGACTGGCCCAGAACGTTAAGGGCGTCTACGGTTCGCGCATGACCGGCGGCGGCTTTGGCGGGTGCACGATCAGTCTCATCGAAGCCTCCGCGGTCGACAAGGCGTCGCAAATGCTGACCGACGGCTATCGTATCGGAATGGGCCGGGATGTGGACATCTTCGTCTGCGCGCCGTCCGACGGCGCCCGCCTGATCCCGGTTTGAGGAGGCGCCGCTATGGCGAGCATAGAGCGGCTGCGGGGCGCTTCGCACCGCCGTTTCAATCCGCTGACCGGCGAATGGGTCTTGGTGTCGCCTCACCGCGCGCAACGCCCCTGGCAAGGCCAGCGCGAGGCGAAAGCAGCGCCTGCAACGCTCGTCCATGACCCCAACTGCTATCTCTGTCCGGGCAACCTGCGCGTGGGCGGCGCCCGCAATCCAGACTACCCGCACACCTTCGTGTTCGACAATGATTTTCAGGCGCTGCAGGGTGACGCGCCGACCAATGTGGAAAGCGATGGTCTGCTTGTCACCGAAGGCGAATCGGGACGTTGCCGCGTTTTGTGCTTTTCCCCGCGTCACGACCTGACGCTCGCCGGCATGGCGGTCGCCGACATCGAACGCGTGATCGACGTCTGGGTCGAGGAGACGATCGCGCTCGGCAATCTGCCCGACATCGCCGCGGTGCAGATTTTTGAGAATCGGGGCGAGATGATGGGGGCGTCGAATCCCCACCCGCACGGCCAGATCTGGGCGACCCGCCATCTCCCGAACGAACTGGAAAAGGAAACCCATCGCCAGAGCGAGTATCTTCTGCACCAGGGGCGGCCGCTGCTCCTCGACTATCTCGCGCAGGAACTCCAGCACGGCGAGCGCGTCGTTCTCGGCAACGACGATTTTTGCGTTCTGGTGCCGTTTTGGGCGATCTGGCCGTTCGAAACCATGATCCTGCCGCGCCGCCGCATTGGCGGATTCGAGGAGATGAGCGCGGGGGAAAGGATGTCGCTTGCCCAGGTTTTATCGCAGCTGACCAGGCGCTATGATAGCCTGTTCGATGCGCCGTTCCCCTATTCGATGGGCTTCCACCAGAAGCCGACCGACGGCGCGCTGCACGCCGAATGGCAGATGCATGCGCATTTCTATCCGCCGCTGCTTCGCTCTGCGACCATTCGGAAGTTCATGGTCGGCTTCGAAATGCTGGGCTCGCCCCAGCGGGATCTCACATCCGAGGCTGCAGCGGCGAGGTTGAGGGAGGCGGCGGGATAGCCTGCCCCTTCAGCCGCTCGATTGCCCGGATACAGCCGCACGCAGGTTGTCGCGGAGATTTCTGGCGAGCGCGACGATGCTCGCTCGTCTAGGCTTCGTTTCCAGCGATCCGGCGGAGAAGATATCCTGATAGAAGTCGAGTTGCTCGAATACGGAGCCAAGCTTCACAGGCGAGCCAATGTGTCTGTAGGCGCGAAGATAGGCGCCCACGATCTCCGCCGCCGCCGCAAGAGGATCGTGGGCGAGTAGGATTGTTCCGCTCATCTTGAGATCGGCGAGACCGATGAGATCCCAGAATTCGGGGTCCGGCGGCAGGTCAACCTTCGCCATGGCGGCGAGCTCCTGTCGCAAGGCTTCGTCCCCATTGGTCCCTTTGCGCACGGCCTCGCAAACCCTGGCGTTGCAGGCCATGAGCCGTGGATAGGGCCTGTCCTTCCCGTTTGTGCAGGCCGCGGCGCCATAGCGTTCGGCCATTTTCATGAGCGCTTCTCCGACCGCGGCGGAGGCGTCGGCTTCAGCCGCGCTTCCAGCCTGCGCCTCGGCCTGTGCAAGCGCGTGGATCTGAGCCGCGCGCTTCCAACATCCGCCCTGCAGCGACAGCCGCTCGCTCGAGTCTCCGAGCGTGTGGTTGACCGCCTCGATAAAGCCGAGCTGGAATTCGATGTCCTTGATCGCGGCGGTGTGATCGCGGGCGTTCGGCGCCGCGCTTCTGAGTGACGCAACGGCCTTGCGGGCCCGGAAATTTGCAAGCTGCTCGACCGCCTTCAGCTTGAAGGAAGCGTCCTCGCCTCGGACCGCAGCCTCGTAATATGCAATGGCTTTGTCGAAATTGCCCAGCTCGCCCCAGGCCTCTGCGAGCGCGACGCGGAGTTCGGCCGAGCCGGATTGCAGCCAGGACGCAGCCAACTTTTCGATTTCGATGAGCCGCACCTCGAGCTTTGAATCCCGCGAAAGCCAGATATTGGCCTCGTCGCGGACGCGCTGCGCCGCCTCGACGGCCTCCATGACCGCGACGAAATTCGGCTGTTCGCTGCGGATGCTGGCCTCGACCGTCGGAAGTCGGTAGTCCGGGTCCCCGTAGCACTGATAGGCGCCCCAGGTATTGCTTCTGGCAACCTCGCCGACGAAATCGGGGGCGTCGACGCCATAAGCAGCCCTCCGAGCTCTCAGGGTCGCGTTCCCGAAATTGTCCCCTTCGAGCATGGCTTGGTAGAAGGTGTCGCCGAACAGTTTCGCGACATCGTCCTTCACTGCCCACCCCGCCGCGATCACGCATCGCGCGCCGAGCTTCATGAACTCGACCGCCACGTTTGCGGCGAATTCCGGCCTTCCATCAAGATCCATGCTGCCGAGATAGCAGCAATTAACGAAAGCGATCCCGGGGCTCACCGGCAGTTTGGCGAGCGCCAACGGAGTGAGGACCACGCCGCCGCCCACCACGACGCCCGTCCGTTTGCGTCGTGTTCCGTCCAGCCCAACAACATTCTGGTTCAAAACCCCATGCGCCGAGATGTGGATGATGTCCCAGGCCTCCGTAAAGAGTTGCCGACAGATGTCGTCCGGCTCAGCATCTTCGGCGATCAAGGATGTGACATCGTAAATGTCTTTCAGGCGCTCGACGACTGCTCTGGCTTCCGCTTGGGCGCCCTTGAGCTCCATGAAGCCCTCCATCGGCGCAGCTCTCGGATCGCCGATGACGAGCGCCCTTGGCTTGCCGCGCGGCGGAACGATGTCTTCGCGAAACTGGGTCTGCAGCAGTTGGCGAACAAGGCCCGCCCGCACCGCCGGCGGTGTTTTCTCGGCCTCCGCATCCGAGAGCCACGGGCGCCGGTCGTCGAGCAGCTCCCATGGAAAGGCTGCGCTACGCTCGTCCAGCGTGAGCCGGCGCGGCCGCTCGTCCGCGCTCTGGTCCTTCAGCGACGCAGGCCAAAGCAACTCGAACAAGGCGCGCCCCGGAGAGTTGCGTGTGGAATCGTCGACGGTTGTGCGCGACGCGCGGCGAACGAGCGGCGCGACGAGTTCGAGATTGGCTGCGACGGTTTGCGCTTCGGCACGGGCCAAGCCGCCGCCGATCGTGAAACTGAGGTTCGGGTCGCCACTCGGATCATCTGACATGGTGATTTGGATCGGCTGCCACCATGTGGGATCTCGCCCAACGGGTCCGCTCCGACGGCTGCCAACAGGACGTCGGAGCTTATCGTTTAGCTCGAAACTGCTGTTCAGCGTTCCGTCGATTTTGAGGGCTGCCTCGATAGCCCGCCATGTCGCGTAGGCGCGGTCCTCATAAAGCTCGACGATCTCGAGTTCATCCAGTCGCAGCTTAAGCTTAAGTTTCGTTAGGACTGCGTGCGCCTCGTTGACCGCCTGAAGAAGCGACTGGGTGCATTTCTGACGGTCGAGCCCGCCCTCGCCGGCGCCGATCAGGAGTGTGCTGAGCCTGAGCAATGAGTCATCTTCGCTCATCTCCGTTTTCGATCGGGTCAGGTCGAGCTGAGCCGCGGCGAAGGCGAGAACGCCGTGGCGCAAGGTTCGGCGGAGTGGGCCGGCCGCAAGGTCCGCGGCCTCTCCCAGACCGACGACCACAGCGCCCGGGGGCCGGGCGCTTGAATCGAGCACGACCGTGCTCGTGGAGATCGGGCCTGGATAGAGGCTCATGCTCCGGCGCTCGGTGAGGCGTTTCGCCAGCACCCTATCGAGCATCGCCTCGGTGCCTGCGAATGTGTCGCCCCGGTAGTGGCCGACCAGAACCGGATAGCGCGCGAAGGCTAGATGGCCGCAGGCGACGGTGACCTTGGTGGGCCGCTCGGTCTTTCCCCTCGCCGTCGGCTCCGTCTGCCCAGCGGACTCATCTCCCGTCGAGCTCGCCGATGCGTCGCCGACCCTTGCGCCAGGTTGAGCCGGCTTGCCGGCAGGAGCGCCGTCCATCCTTTTCCTCCTCCGCCGCGCCTTTAGCGGTCAGTCGTCGAACACTTCCGAGAACGCGACGCGCGTGAAGCCCTCTGGCGTCTTCTCTCCCGCCTTTGCGACACGAGGCCGCTCTTTCTGCGGATGGGCGGTCGCGAGCCGGGTCCAGTCGTAATCGTAGACCTCGGCGAGGTATTCCGCGATCTCCTTGTCGTCGAAAATCAGGCTCGCGTCGCGGTTCGTCTTCACGCCTTCGTTTGACCAGTTGTGGCTGCCGAACATCGCGACCGACTTGTCGACGATGACGCATTTGTTGTGGCAGGCGGGCTGAAAGCGGAACGTGTCTGGCGGGAAGCCGAGCGCGACGAGGATGTCGAGACTCTCCTGCTTCATGAGGTCGCGGCAGATGATCCGGACCTCGCGGCCGGCGTCGATCTGATCCTTGAGTGCGGTCACGAGCAGCTTGAATTCGGGGAAGTCCTCGTCAGTACCGCGGAAATTGATGTACTGGTTCTGAAACCAGACGCTCTTCTGAGCCGAGCGGATCAGCGCCAATGCGTGCTCGGCGTAATTGTCGGGGGTGAGCAGTGGCTGCACGCTCACCTTGCGATTGAGCTTGAGCGGCTGGAAAAAGCGCGGCGGAGCGGCGAAGGCCTCCGGCTCCTCCCCTTCCTCGGGGACGAACAGGTCGGGCAGAGCGAAAGACTGCGCGACGCCGGCCTGCGCTGCCGAGAGATCGTGGTCGCGCTTGATATATTGCTCGTAGAGCGAGGCCAGGCGGTCGTTGACGATGACCGCGTGGTAGTCTCGATTGTATTTCCGCTGGAAGCCTGCCGGAAGCTTACCGCCGGGCTCGAAGGGATGGACGTCCGGTTGGTTCGTCGACTGCCAGTTGCCGCTCGATAGCCACATCGCCGAGCCATCGCGAACCGCGACCTTGATATGATAGGCGGAGGCCCACAATCCGTCGGGACGGGCTTTCGTGAGCAGCGTGGCCCAGGCCATCTCGAACCGGTCGTGCATCTCCGATTCCAGGGGATCGATCACACCAGACTGCTCCGCGAGATCGTTCGCCTTCACTCCGGAATGCGCGGGAGGTTCGGGGATGGGATGGAGCACCAGCTCGAACTTGCGTCCCTCGGGAGTCACCGCATCGTTCACGGCTTTGAAGATATGGGGGGCGGTGAACTGATACATGGCAACGGTCAGGCTCGCCTGCGTCGCGCTGAGGAACGTCTCGAGCTCGGACCAGCCGGCCTCGGGGCTGACGCAGACCGTCAGCTCCATCGTCTCCTCGACAAGCGGGAGATTGGGTGGATCGGGCGGCTCGTATGTTCCGCTCTTCGGAGGCGCGAAGACGATGACAGCTTCGCCCGATATCAGGTTCTCGAAGGCGGAGGCGGTGGGGCCCGCCGGAGTGACGAAGGAGACCGGCGCCGCGCTGGCCAGTCGGGCCATCTGCTCTTCCACCGTCGCGTCTTCGACGATGACTGGGACGCCGTATTTCGCCGACAGCGCGCGCTCCGTCACGGGCTGCGTCCCCGGCGTCACCGCGACGATCAGCGAGGGCCGCGGCTGACCTGCTTGCGCATATTTGTAACCAGGCCGCACGGCGGCCACGTCCGGTTGCAGCGCGAGCTCAGCCCTCGCGCGTTCGAGAACCGCGAGGATGGGCGCAAAGGACTCGCGCACCGCGGGCGAGACGGAAACAATATCGCTCATTGGCTTTTCCTCCCGATTCGCTCAGGCGAGCTTGTCGACGCGAAGCCGCACCGCCGGATCGCCCAGCACGACATAGTTCTGCGCGTCGTTGCGCTCGAGCCAGTACGTCACCAGGTCGCGGTCGCTGATCTTCGGCGCGCCCGGCGCTAGGACCGTCGACAGTTCGGCCGAGAGCGCGGCGAAGCGGCCGCCGAACTGGTCCTTGACGACATGGCCGATCGGATCTCCGCTCATCATAAAGCCAAGACCGCTGCGAAAAGGAATGATCTGTGACCCGGCCATGCCTGGCGACTGGATCGAGTAACCCCATGCGCGATCAATATGTCCGATGACGGCGAGCGCGCTGCCTTTCGGGTGAGCGAGGAGCCGCTTTGGCAAGGCGGCCACGAAAGGTTGCGGGGCGAGCGGCGGCTGCGTCGTCCCCATATTCGCAGCGTTCAGAAAGAACTGATCCGCCTTCGGCGTACCGGCGGCGAAGCAGGCGAAGAAAAACGCGACGACGCCGCCGACATTGGCGGCGTCCGGAATGTCCGACGCGGCGAGATAGTCATCGGCCGAGACCCTTCCAAAACCAGACCAGTCTTGGCAGAGTAGCGCGCCCTGTGCACCCTGCTGGGTGGGGCCGCCGGGCGAGAACTGCATTCCGTGCGAGGCGGTGAAAACAAGCGCCGGTGGTCGATCTCCGGCAAATTGCGATAGCAGCGCGTCTTTCGTGGCCGCGTCCGCGAGAAAAAGTTCGTGGTCGAAGCCGAAACCTGCGTGCGCCGGCTTTCCGAGCCGGCCGGGCCGCGCCGGGTCGCCGTTTGCGAGCGGGCCGATCAGCTGTGCCGAACTCAGCTGCGTCGCGCCATCGCCGACATGCCGGGTGCCCCAATAGGCGATCTTTTTCGCATTGGCGATCGCCGCCGCGCTTTCGTAGCGTGCGATCGATTCCGCGTAGTGCGCGTATTCGTCCGCCGTGGCGAAGGAGAGCCGGCCCACGGCGTAGTCG
>DATCEJ010000596.1:0-3994 GCA_036510135.1 Roseiarcus sp.
GGCCGCTACATCCACTGGGGCATCCGCGAGCACGGAATGATCGCCGCGTGCAACGGCATCGCCCTGCACGGCGGTTTCATCCCCTCCGGAGCCTCGTTCTTCTGCTTCACCGATTATTGCCGCCCTTCACTCAGGATCGCAGCGCTGATGGGGGTCAGGGTCGTACATGTGTTCACTCACGATTCGATCGGCCTCGGCGAGGATGGCCCGACCCATCAGCCGGTCGAGCATCTGGCGGCGATGCGGGCGATGCCGAATTTCTACATCTGGCGCCCCGCCGATAGCGTCGAGACGGTGGAGTGCTGGCAGGCGGCGCTCGAACGCGAGCATTCGCCCTCGATCCTGGCGCTGACGCGGCAGGGCCTGCCGGCGGTGCGGCTGACCCATGTGGCGGAGAACTTGTGCGCGCGCGGCGGCTACGAATTGTCTCCGGCGGCGGGTGAGGCCCAGGTGTCGATCTTCGCCTCCGGCTCCGAAGTCTCGATGGCTGTCGCCGCGCAGGCGCAGCTCAAGGAGAAGGGTGTGGCCGCCCGGGTCGTGTCCTTGCCCTGCTTCGCGGTGTTCTTCGAGCAGCCGGAGGACTATCGCCGCTCGGTCATCGGCACGGCCAAGGTGAAGGTCGGGGTCGAGGCCGCGGTGCGGTTCGGATGGGACGCCATCATCGGCGATGGGCCCTTCATCGGCATGAAGAGCTTCGGCGAAAGCGGACCCTATAAAGCCGTCTTCCAGCATTTCGGGATCACGGTCGAAGCGGTGGTCGAGGCTGCCATGAGCAGGCTTCGCGCCTAAATCTGCTCTTTTCGATCGAACGGGCAGGCGCTTTCGCGCCTTCCCATGAGGCGTGGAGATGTCAGCTCAGGGCCAAACGATCGTCGGCGCCTACGCCATTGCGGGCGGGAAAGAGGGCAAAGAGCGCCTCGACCTGCTCTCAGACGCCATGCGACCCTCCACGCTCGAGCTTCTCGACAGCGCGGGGCTGAAGAGCGGCGATCACTGTCTGGACGCCGGATGCGGGGGCGGGCATGTCGCGCGCGACATGGCCCGCATCGTCGGACCGACCGGCCAGGTCATGGGCATCGACTTTGATCCTCACGTGCTCGAGTTCGCGCGCGCGGACGCCAAAGAGGCAAGCGCGGACAATATCGAATTTGTGGCCGCTGACGTCGCCAAGCTCGACGGCGGCCCATTTTCGTTCATCCACGCGCGCTACCTGCTGTCGCATGTGAGCGAACCTGATCGGGTCTTCGCGCGCCTCAAGCGGCTTCTTGCGCCGGGCGGCAGGATCGCGATCGAGGACATCGACATGTCCGGCTCGTTCTGCCATCCGCCCAATTCCGCGCAGGATCGATTCCAGGCGCTCTACACCGAAGCGGTGCGTCGCGGCGGGGCCGACGCCAATCTTGGCCGCCGATTGCCGGCGCTCGCTCTCGCCGCCGGCTTGCATGGCGCGCAATGGAGGGTCTTTCAGCCGCTTTATGCTTCCGGACCGCATAAGCATATGACTGCGGTGACCATGCAGCTGATCGGCGGGTCGCTTTTGCGCTATGGGCTGGCTACCGAGGCGGAGATCGACACGCTCGCCCAGGAATTGAGCGCGTTCGCCGATAATCCCTCGACGCTGGCCGCTCTCCCGCGCATCGTCCAGGTTTGGGGAACGGTTTAGCTCGGCGGTCGCGCCTCTTGCGGCCAGAACAAACGGGGACGCGCTTCCGTCGAGCCAAACAAACTATCGCATCGCTCCGACGAGCCTGTAGACTTCGGGCCGGGATCGGACAATAAGCGCACCTTCAACGATTTGAATTGTCAAGGCGTCGGCGGCCGTGCGGTCATGCCCGGCGCGAGAGGAGAGATTGCGATGGTTGCCAAGGTAGCGATCAATGGCTTCGGCCGGATTGGGAGGCTCGTGCTGCGCGCGATTCTGGAGTCGGGCCGCAAGGACATTGAGGTCGTCGCCATCAACGATCTGGGTCCGGTGGAGACGAACGCGCACCTCTTGCGCTACGACAGCGTCCACGGGCGGTTTCCTCGCGAGGTCAAAGTCGAGGGCGACATGATCGTGGTCGACGGCCACAAGATCAAGGTCACCGCGATCAAGGACCCGGCCGAGCTTCCGCACAAGGCGCTCGGCGTCGACGTCGCGCTCGAATGCACGGGCATCTTCACCGCGCGGGAAAAAGCGGCGGCCCATCTCAAGGCGGGCGCGAAGCGGGTCCTCATTTCGGCGCCGGCGGAGGGCGCGGACCTGACCGTCGTCTATGGCGTCAACGACGACAAACTGGCCAAAGGCGACCTCGTCGTCTCCAACGCGTCATGCACGACCAACTGCCTGGCGCCGATCGCGAAAGTGCTCAACGACGCGATCGGCATCGAGCACGGCTTCATGACGACCATCCATTCCTACACCGGCGATCAGCCAACGCTCGACACGCTGCACAAGGACCTCTACCGCGCTCGCGCCGCGGCTTTGTCGATGATCCCGACCACGACCGGGGCGGCGAAAGCGGTCGGCCTCGTGCTGCCGGAGCTCAAGGGCAAGCTCGATGGCTCGGCGATCCGCGTGCCGACGCCAAACGTGTCGGTCATCGACCTCAAGTTTGTCGCCAAGCGCGAGACCAGCAAGGACGAGATCAACGAGGCGATCAAGACCGCCGCCGACGGCAACGGGCCGCTGAAAGGCATCCTCGGTTACACCGACCAGCCCAACGTCTCGATCGATTTCAACCACGACGATCGCTCCTCGATCTTCCATCTCGACCAGACCAAGGTGATCGACGGCAATTTCGTTCGCGTGCTCTCCTGGTACGACAACGAATGGGGCTTCTCGAACCGCATGGCGGACACCGCGGTTGCGATGGCCAAGCTGGGCTGATCCTTTGGCGCCACCCCCGCGAAAGCGGGGGTCCAGAGTCGTGTCGCGAAAGCGCGCGCTCGAACAGATGCGGCTGGACTGGATGCTCACTTCACGCGGGCATGACCGAACGGCGGCGAACTGGAAGGCATTGCTGCCGTCGGAAGCTGGAGAGGCGCGAATATGAGCACACCGTTCCGCACGCTCGATGACGCCGACGTCGCGGGAAAACGCGTGCTTTTGCGCGTCGATCTCAACGTCCCGACGGAGAATGGCCGCGTGAGCGATACGACGCGCATCGAGCGCGTGGCGCCGACCATCGAGGAGATCGCTGGCAAGGGCGGCAAGGTTATTCTCCTTGCCCATTTCGGTCGGCCCAAGGGCGGGCCGGACGAGGCCAATTCGCTGAGGCCCGTCGTCGCAGCGGTCGCCGGCATCATCAAGCGGCCGGTCGCCTTTGCCGCCGATAGCATCGGCAAGACGGCCGATGACGCGATCGCCAAAATGAAGAACGGGGACGTGCTTCTCCTGGAGAACACGCGCTTTCACAAGGGCGAGGAGAAGAACGATCCGGCTTATGTCGCTGAGCTCGCCAAGCTCGGCGACGTCTACGTCAACGACGCGTTCTCCGCCGCCCATCGCGCCCACGCGACGACGGAGGGGCTCGCCCACAAGCTGCCGGCATACGCGGGGCGGGCGATGCAGAAGGAGCTCGAGGCGCTTGAGGCTGCGCTCGGCAATCCAAAGCGCCCCGTTGCGGCGATCGTCGGCGGCGCGAAAGTGTCGACCAAGCTCGAATTGCTTGGCAATCTCGTCAACAAGGTCGATGTCCTCGTCATCGGCGGCGGCATGGCCAACACCTTCCTGTTCGCCGAGGGCAAGGGCGTTGGAAAGTCATTGTGTGAGAAGGATCTCGCCGACAAAGCGCGCTCGATCGTGGCGGCGGCGGAGACAGCCAAATGCCGCATCCTGCTGCCGGTCGACGCCACCGTCGCCAAGGAATTCAAGGCGCACGCGCCGGCGCGCGTGGTCGGCGTCGATCATGTTTCCGAGGACGACATGATCCTCGACATCGGCCCGAAGTCGATCGCCGCGGTCGAGAAGACCTTAAGCGAGATCAAGACGCTGGTCTGGAACGGCCCGTTC
>DATCEJ010000597.1:0-2409 GCA_036510135.1 Roseiarcus sp.
AAGGCTTCAGCGGGTTGATCGTCAGGTGCAGCCCCGGCATCCCGTTTTCGAAGTACGACCATTTTCTGCCGGGCATTCGCTCTTCTCCGCTGTGTCAACGTCGGTCAGGCTTTCGCGAGGCAGGGCGGACGCCATGCGCCAGTCGGCGCCTCCGGTGCGGCGTAGAGGGCTCCTGCGTTGGCGTCCGCAACCTTCCTTCTTAGACCGTCTCCGTCAACGCGGCTGTGACCTGGGCCACACAGCCGGTCGCTCAAGCCAACGACGCTAACCGCCGCCCGCTCTCAGGTGGAATCATCATCGCGAGGAGCGAAGCGACGCGGCGATCCAGGAATCGTAGGGCGACCTGCGTTCCCTGGATTGCTTCGCGACGCTCGCAATGACGATCGTCGTTCGACCTGATTGCATCTTGCTCTACCGCCGCCAACCCGGCACATCGCCCTCACCATCGACGCTGGCGATCGTGAGCCAGTTCCACCTCTCCGCCTCAGGGTCTTTTGAGGGAAACGCTAACCTGAGCGAAAATTATCATCAACATCAGACTCTTCTTGGCGCATAGAAATGTCAAAGATTAGAATCTATGCTTAACCTATTGGCAAAAAGCCATATTCCGAAAGGTTTCGCCTGTGACGGCGAACAAAACGTTGGCGAAACCCCGGATCCCAGATATACTTTCGGCTGATGAAACGCTTGGCCTCGCGAGGCCCGGGCGCGAGAGAGACGCGCATGGCGGGAGAACGGAGCCGCCTGGACTTTTGAGGACAACCTGAGACGCGAGTCGAAGGGATAAAGAAATTTTTTATTTGGATTCGCTGTAACCCTTTGAAAAGCCCCGATTCCACCAAAGGAATCCAAGGAAATGCAAGGGTTTTTCCTTGTTTTTCCTTGGATTTCCTTGCAAGGAACTCGCGCTTTGGTTGCACCAGGGGACTTCTCGGCGCCTGTTGCCCGCTCGGCGCCGCGAGTCGGCTTACTCCTCCAACTCGCTGTCCCAGTAGAGGTAATCCATCCAACTTTCGTGCAAATAATTGGGCGGGAACAGGCGCCCGTTCTGATGCAGGTCGTGGACAGTCGGCTGGTAGGGCTTGGTCGCCGGCCACATGCGCGCCTTCGCCGGCAGCATGTCGGCCTTCCTGAGGTTGCAGTCCGAGCAGGCGGCGACCACGTTCTCCCAGGTCGTGATCCCGCCCTTCGAGCGCGGAACGACATGGTCGAAGGTGAGGTCGTCGCGCTGGCCGCAATATTGGCAGGTGAAGCGGTCGCGCAGGAACACGTTGAACCGGGTGAAGGCGGGAAAGCGGGTCGGCTTCACGTAGCTCTTGAGGCACACCACCGAGGGCAGGCGCATCTCGAAGCTCGGGCTGCGCACCAGCGTGTCGTACTCGGAGACGATGTTGACCCGGTCGAGGAACACCGCCTTGATCGCGTCCTGCCAGCACCATATCGACAACGGATAATAGCTGAGCGGACGGAAGTCCGCATTCAGCACGAGGGCCGGACAATTTTCCGGCGTAACTGAGCGAACATGAACCGTCAAACCGACGCTCCGTCCTCCGCATGGTTCGCGGGCCCGTCTCGGAATCCGGCCGCGCTCTTACTCTACAGCTTGCGTGACGCCGTTGTGAAGGCGCCGAGTTCCGGCTCTTTCCGGGGCTTTCCCGCGCTCCCGGCCTTGCTCCCGGAGCGAATCAATCAGCGGGCCGCCTGTTCGATCGCCTCCATGTCGGCGTCGGAGAGCCCGAAGTGATGGCCGATCTCGTGGACGAGAACGTGGGTCACGACCTCGTCCAGCGAATCCTCGCCGTCGCACCAGAAGTCGAGCAGCGGTCGGCGATAGAGCCAGATCATATTGGGCAGTTCGCCCGTCTCGACGATTGCGCCGCGCTGAGCAAGACCGCGGCCGTGAAAGAGGCCCAAGAGGTCGAACTCGCTCTCGGCGCCCATCTCCTTGAGCGTCTCGTCGTCCGGGAAATCGATGACCTGTATGACCAGACCGTTGCTGAGATTCCGGAATGAAGCCGGCAGCCGTTCGAATGCGGCCCGGGCGAGCGCGTCGATGTCTTCGGACGCTGGAGCGCGTAACGAGGCGAGGGCGTTCGACGCCTCGGCGGTCACTGTGCGGCCCGGGGTCTCGGCGCGCGTGAGCCTTCGAAGGATTTGATTCGGGTTGCTTCCAGTCCGTCCACGAGGCGGCGCATCCGCGCGGCGAGGGCCAAGCGGATCTTTTCCGCGCCCGCCGGGAACTCCGTGAGAACGCGGCGGAATGTCTCCTGCGGAATCCGCATCACGACCGAGTCCTCAGCCGCGCGCGCGCTGACGTGGCGTTGGGTCGGAGCGTAGAGGGCGCTCTCGCCGACGAGGGCGCCTGCGCCGACGAGGCGCTCGGCTTTCGGCTCGGCTCCCTCTTCGAGC
>DATCEJ010000598.1:0-5863 GCA_036510135.1 Roseiarcus sp.
AGTCGTCATTCCGGGGATGCGGCGATCCTCAACCGTCTTGATGTGATCCAGAAATGTCACGCCCATCGCCGAGTCTCCTGCTCCGGCGACTTGAATCCATTTCCCCCCTCAGCGCATTAACGATTCATGACTCCGCCCTGCGTTGGCGGCGGCTTGACCTTGCCAGAGTGAGCGCGCCGCGCGAAAAGCCCGCCCATGCTGCACATCAGCGCCCTCACCTACCGCCTCGGCGAGCGTCTCCTGATCGACAACGCGACCGCCGCGCTGCCGTCGGGCGCGCATGTCGGCCTCGTCGGGCGCAACGGCGCCGGCAAGACCACGCTCTTCCGCATACTCCGCGGCGAACTCGGGTCCGAGACCGGCGCGATCATGGTCCCCAAGAGCGCGCGCGTCGGCAGCGTCGATCAGGAGGCCCCGGCCGGCGCCGAAAGCCTCGTCGACTTCGTGCTCTCCGCCGACGTCGAGCGCGAGGCGCTGATGGTGGAAGCGGAAACCGCGAACGATCCGGAACGCATCGCCGAGATCCACACGCGCCTCGTCGACATCGAAGCGCATAACGCCCCGGCGCGGGCGGCGCGGATCCTCAAAGGGCTCGGCTTCGACGAGGCCGCTCAGGGTCGCTCGCTTGGAGAATTTTCCGGCGGCTGGCGAATGCGCGTGGCGCTGGCCGCGGTGCTGTTCTCCGAGCCTGACCTCTTGCTGCTCGACGAGCCGACCAACTATCTCGACCTCGAAGGCGTGCTGTGGCTCACCGACTATCTGAAGACCTGCCCGGCGACGATTCTGGTCATCAGCCATGACCGCGATCTGCTCGACGATGTTGCGCAACAGATCCTCCACCTCGACCGCGGAAAGCTGACCTTGTGGAGCGGCGGCTACTCAAGCTTCGAGCGCCAGCGCCACGAGCAGCAGATCCTTGCCGGCAAGGCGGCCAAGAAGCAGGAGGAGAAGCGCGCCCATTTGCAGGCCTTCGTCGACCGTTTCCGCGCCAAGGCCTCAAAGGCGGTGCAGGCCCAGTCGCGACTCAAGATGCTGGCCAGGATGGCGCCGATCGCGGCGATCGTCGATGACAGCGTGCAGCCGTTCAAGTGGCCGCCGGTCGTCAAGCGCCTGAGCCCGCCGATCGTGACCTTGGACAAGGTCAGCGCCGGCTACGATGGACGCGCGGTCATCGGCCGCCTCGACCTCTCGCTGGCTGACGACGATCGCATTGGCCTCCTCGGCCAGAACGGCAATGGCAAGTCGACCTTCGCCAAGCTCATCGCCGGCCGCCTCGAGCCGATGGCGGGAAAGATGACGCGCGCGAACAAGCTTCAGGTCGGCTATTTCGCCCAGCACCAGATCGACGAGCTCGAACCGGGCGGCAGCGTCTACGACCATGTCGCCGAGCGCATGCGCGGAGAGGCCGTCTCCAAAATCCGAGGTCGCGCGGCGATGATCGGCTTCTCCGGGGCGCGCGCGGACACCAAGGTCGACTCCCTGTCCGGAGGCGAGAAGGCGCGCCTCATGATGGGCCTCGCCGCGTTCGACGGACCGCAGCTGCTCATCCTCGACGAGCCGACCAACCATCTCGACATCGACAGCCGCGGCGAACTGATCGAGGCGATCAACGATTACGCAGGCGCCTGCATTCTGGTCTCGCATGACAGGCGTCTGCTCGAGGCCACCGTCGACCGGCTCTGGCTGGCGGCGAACGGAACGGTCGAGCCGTTTGAAGGCGATCTCGCCGACTACAGCCGGTTCGTGCTTAGCGGCGCCGAACGGCCGCCACAACAAAAAGCGAAGCGCGAAACCCAGGCCATCGCGGCGCCCAAGGCAAAGCGAGAGCCTCAGCCGATCAAGCGGGAGATGGCCGCGTTGGAAGACAAGATGACCCGATTCCAGGATCTCCTGCGCCGGGTCGACGAAGCTTTAGCCAAAGGGAGCGGGCGCAACGGCGATGCGGCCAAGATCGCGGAATTGGCAGCGAAGCGCGCCGAGCTCGAGCGCGCCCTGACCGCAACGGAAGCGGCGTGGTTCGAACTTTCGGCCGAGGTCGAGTAGAGATGACAGGGACGGCGCTGCGAGGCCTGGCGTCTCTCATAGTGCTGCTCACGACAGCCATCACGTCTGCCGCCGAGCCGAAGCCCTGGCCGGACAGCTTCGTCGGCCGGCTCGAAGCGCTAGCGCTCATCGAGAGCCTCAACGCCGATCTCCTCGCCCATGACAGCGCAACGCTCACGATCGAACGCTGGTGCGCCGATCACCGGCTGGCCGATCCCGCGCGTATCGTCGCCGAGCGAGTCAAGGACGCAGACAAACCGGCAAGCGCGGAGGTGCGCGAGGCGCTCGACGTCAAGCCGGACGAGCCCCTCGGTTATCGCCGCGTTCGGCTCAAATGCGGCGCCCGCGTACTTTCCGAAGCCGACAATTGGTACGTCCCGGCGCGTCTCACGCCCGAGATGAACCACGTGCTCGAGACCACCGACACACCGTTCGGCAAGGCCGTGGCCGCGCTCCGCTTCCGTCGGCATACGCTGTCGGTAGACTTGTTGTGGCGCCCTTTGCCGAAGGGCTGGGAGATGGGCGCCACGTCCGCTCCAAAGGAAGCCGGGGCGCTAACGATTCCCGCCCACGTGCTCGAACATCGCGCGGTGCTGTCGACGCCCGACGGCGAGCCGTTCAGCGAGGTGGTGGAGACGTATACCAACGAGGTGCTGGCCTTCCCGCCGCCGAAATAGCCTGAACAGGGCTAGCGGGATTTCTATGGCTGGGGGCGTAGTTGGGAACGTAGCGCCCTTCGACCCCCGGATTGCTTTGTCTCCATAGCCTGTCGAAAGACGAGCGTTCTGATGAACGCCCTATGCTCTTCGTGATGACGATTCCATCAATGCCCAACCTGCTCTAGAGTTGAGCCAGGGAGCGCACGCCCATGTTCGTCAGCGGCCTGTTTGCGGGCAAAAAAATCCTCGTCACCGGCGGGGGCACCGGGCTGGGCAAAGCGATGGCCGAGCGGTTCCTTGGCCTCGGCGCCGAAATCGCCATCTGCGGCCGGCGCAAGGGCGTCTGCGACGCGACCGCCGGGGAGCTCATGAAAGCGCATGGCGGGCGGGTCGCAAGCTACGGCGTCGACATTCGCGACGCCGCCGCGGTCGACGCGATGGTCGAGGAGATTTTCCGCGAAGGCCCGCTCACCGGCCTCGTCAACAACGCCGCCGGCAATTTCATCTCCCGCACCGAGGACCTGTCGCCGCGCGGGTTCGACGCCATCGCTAATATCGTCATGCACGGCACCTTTTATGTAACGCAGGCAGTGGGCAAGCGCTGGATCGCCGCCAAGCAGAAGGGCAGCGTGGTCTCGATCGCGGTGACTTGGGTGCGCAACGGCGGCCCCTTCGTCGTGCCCTCGGCGATGAGCAAGGCGGCGATCCAGGCGATGACCATGTCGCTCGCGCAGGAATGGGGTCGCCACGGCATCCGCCTCAACGCCATCGCGCCAGGTGAAATCCCGACCGAGGGCATGAGCAAGCGCCTCATGCCCGGCGCCGAGCCGGGCGCGTCCGCCGCGCGCAATCCGATGGGTCGCGTCGGCCGGATGGAGGAGTTGCAGAATCTTGCGACGTTCTTGATGTCAGACGGCTGCGAGTGGCTAAGCGGCGAGACGATCGTGATGGACGGCGCCGAGGCGATGGCGACCGGAGGCAATTTCTATGAGTTGCGCCGATGGGGCGACAGTGAATGGAAAGCGGCGCGCGATGCGATCCAGGCCTTGAACGCGCGCGACAAGGCGGCGCGCGGCTGACGCTTGCGGTCTGATCCAAGCGCCTCCATTCTTGCGGCGAACCAGGTTTGAGGAGAAGGTTTTGGGCAAGATATTGGTGATCGGGGCCGCCGGGCTTATTGGCAAAGACGTCGTCAAGACGCTGGGCGAAAGCGAGTGCATCCGCGCCTCGCGCAGTTCGGAGGAACGCGTCGACATTTCGGATCCGAAATCAATCGCCGCGCTCTTTGCCCGGATTGGGATGGTCGACGGGATTGTCTGCACTGGCGGCGCGGCGCGCTTCAAGCCGTGGGACCAGCTGACCGACGAGGACTGGACGTTTTCGTTGGCCAACAAATTGATGGGCCAGGTCAACGTCGTCCGCTACGGGCTGAAGTCTGTCCAGCCCGGCGGCGCGATCACGCTCACGACCGGTCTCGCCTCGCAATATCCAGCTCCTGGCAGCGCGATCATCACCACCGTCAATTCCGCCGTCGACGCTTTTGTTCGCGCGGTGGCCGCGGAGCCCTCGATTGCCATTCGGGTCAATGCCGTCTCGCCGGGCTGGGTCTCAGAGACGTTGCAAAACATCGGACGTGATCCGGCGGGCGGGATTCCCGTCGCTGAAGTGGCCAAGATCATCGTACGGCAATTTCGCGAGGGCGCGACAGGTTCGGTGGTCCCGGCGGCCAAGGTCTAGCGCCTGGCGCTCGGCGCGCGTCTCACCACTGCGGCGCACCGCGCGCGGCCTCGGCGAGCGAGCCTGCGAGATAGGGCGCGAACGATCGCCAGACTTCGATATGGAAACTGGTCTCGGCGCGGCGCCAGAGCACGATCTCGATCTTGTCGAACAGGGTGCGCGTCGCGAAGCCGACCGGAAACGCGTGAGGATCGAGATCGAGCGGACAGCCGGCGTTGAGGACCCGCGCCGCGGCCGGACCGCTGGCGATGAGGCCGATCTGGCGATGCGACACGTCGACGAGACTGTGCGCGGTTCCCTCGAGCACCGACTCCAGTACGCCGCCGATATCCGCGGCGTCGGCGCTGTCCGCCAGCAACAGCCATTCGTCGGGCCCGAGCCACAGCGCCGCCCGCTCTTGGCTCTCGCCTGCCGGGCCAAGTCGCGAAGGCGGCTCGGCGCCGAAAACCATTCCGCAGGCGACGCGCACGGACTCGGCCCCCCGCAGGATGAAACGCGCCGCCGCCGGCGCCTCCGCCAACGCAAATCGTAGCCCCGTCGGAAGGGCGACGCCTTGCAGCGGTGAGCGGGCTTCGAGCAGAGCATCAGCCATTGAGCCGCGCTCCTGCCTTGTCGTAGAAAACCGGGCCTGCAACGGTGACGCTAACAGCGCCGCCGGGCATCGGGACATAGAGCTTGGCGCCCATGCGCGACCGCCCCGCGGCGACAAGAGCAAGCGCGATCGGACGGCCCAGAGCATCGCTCATGTAGGACGACGTGACGTGACCCAGCGCGGAGGAACCGATCGTCGGGTTCGCGCTTTCCGTCACCTGCGCGCCCTCTTCGAGCGCGATCGCCGGGTTGTCGGTTAGAAGCCCGACCAGCTGCTTGCGATTACTCACCAGCATATCGGGACGCGTGAGCGACCGCTTGCCGACAAAATCCTTCTTCGTTTTTCCGATCATCCCGTCGAGGCCGAGGTCGGCGAGCGTCACGGTGCCATCGGTCTCCTGACCGACAATGACATAGCCCTTCTCGGCCCGCATCACATGCATCGCCTCGGTGCCGTAAGCGCAGCCGCCGTGCGTCTGCACCTCGCGCCACGCCGCCTCCCAGACGGCGCGGCCGAAATGCGAAGGCACGTTGATCTCGTAGCCGAGCTCGCCAGTGAAGCTCACGCGCATGAGGCGCGCCGGAACGCCGCAGACGCGCGCCTCGCGCAGGCTCATATGCGGAAAGGCGTCCCCCGCGAGATCGACGTCTTCGATAAGAGGGGCGATGGTCTCCCGCGCGCGTGGTCCCTGCACGGCGATCGTCGCCCATTGTTCGGTGGTCGAGGTCAGCCAGACTCTGAGCTTGGTAAACTCGGTCTGGAGATAGTCTTCCATATGCGCAAGCACGCGCGGCGCGCCGCCGGTCGTCGTCGTGACGTGTAAGCGGTCGGG
>DATCEJ010000599.1:0-9005 GCA_036510135.1 Roseiarcus sp.
GATCGCCCGAAAAGACGCAACAGTGCTCGTTGCACTCAAAACTGATGCGATTGTCGGTGTCGGGATGGTCACGAACGAAGGCGAAGTCCTGTTGAACTATGTATCTCCGGATACGCGGTTCGGTGGCGTCAGCCGCGCTCTGCTCAGGGCTCTTGAGGACCGCTCGCGCGAGCGTGGCGCTACCCCCTGCCGGCTCGAGAGCACAGAGACCGCGCGCCGTTTCTACTGTTCAAACGGTTACGTCGAGACCGGCGGTGAGACGGCTAAATTTGGCGCTCGCCCCGCATACAGGATGACGAAATCGCTAGACTGACGGCATCTTTTTGCGACGAACCTCACGGAAACAGCCCGCGCATCTGCTTGGCCTTCACCACCCGCTCGACCCCGATCGCCATCGCCGCCGTGCGATTGGAGACTCCGTCGCGCTTGGCGCGGGCGACGACCATCGACCAGGAGCGGTCGAGCGCGCGTTCAAGCTTGTCCATCACCTCTTCGCGCGACCAGAAATATTGCTGCAGATCCTGCACCCACTCGAAATAGCTGACGATGACGCCGCCCGCGTTGCACAGGATGTCGGGGATAACGAAGATGTCGTCGTTGCGCTCGGCCAGCACCCGGTCGGCCTCGGGGGTGGTCGGGCCGTTTGCGCCTTCGGCGATGATCCGGCAGCGGAGGCGGCGCGCAAGATCGCCGTCGATCACCCGCTCGACCGCGCAGGGCGCGAGCACGTCGCAGGGCTGCTCGAGGAGGGCGCGCGGATCGATCGTAGCCTGGGTGGAATAGCCGGCGAGCTCGCTGTTTCGCCCGGCATGCGCGACGAGCGCCTTCACGTCGAAACCCTTGGGATCGTAATAGGCGGCCGAGTGGTCGCTGACCCCGATCACCTTGACGCCACGCGCCGATAAGCCCAGCGCGGCATGCGAGCCGACGTTGCCGAAGCCCTGGATGATCGCAGTCGCGTTCGTCGGCGCGATGTTCAGGGCGTCGAGCGCGCGAAAGGCCAGGAAGGCGACCCCGTGGCCGGTCGCCTCGCGCCGGCCCAGCGTGCCGCCCGAGCCGACGGGCTTGCCGGTGACGATCTCCGGCACCGTCACGCCCTGATACATCGAATAGGTGTCCATGAACCAGGCCATCACCTGCTCGTTCGTGCCCATGTCCGGCGCCATCACGTCCGTGCGCGGCCCGACGAAGGGAATCATTTCCTGCATGTAGCGGCGACTGAGATTCTCGAGCTCCTTGGGCTTGAGCGCGCGCGGGTCGACCGCGACGCCGCCCTTGCCGCCGCCGAAAGGAAGATCAGCGAGCGCGCATTTCCAGCTCATCCAGATCGCGAGCGCGGCGATTTCGCTGATGTCGACATTCGGCGCGAACCGCGTGCCGCCCTTGGCGGGACCGAGCGCCAGATGATGCTGCACCCGGTATCCAATAAAGACTTGAGTCCGATTGTCCTCCATGCGCACCGGACAGGTGACGACGATCGCGCGCTTGGGATAGAGCAGCCAGTCGCGCTCGTCCTCAGCGATGCCCAGATGGTCACCAATGACTGTGAGTTGATCGCGGGCCATTTCGAACACGGGGCCGGTAAAGAGGCTGCTCACATCATTTCTCCCGCCCGCTCTTGTTTGCGTACTACGCGATGATAGCCGCCGCCGGTGGCGGGGGAACTGAAATCTGCTGCACGGATCGGGGCTGGAGGGATCATGGCCGCTCGCGGCTCAGCCCACCGGCTGGTGTCTCAGCTTGAATTTTTTGCCACGCTGCTTTGCTGGAAGTGTTCGACGGGACCATCAATTTGAACCCAATTATGTTTCGACTGCTCAAAAACCGATCTGACGGGGGCCGGGTATCTTGGATCGGCTAGCGCGCCGACTGCAACGCCGATTAGCGACGGTAGGTTGTCGGCCTTCCAATAGATCGTTGACCCGCAGTGTGGACAAAAGTAGGTGTGGACCTTCCCGCCGCTCGCTGCATCGCGAGTGAATTCTTTCTGAGTACCGGAAATAGCGACGGCATCGACCGGATAGAAGGCGCCTACGCCAAATGGCGCGCCGGTTCTCCGTTGGCAGTCAAGACAATGACAGGCGACAACCAATTTTGATGGTCCTGGAAGCGTTAGTGTGAGGGAGCCGCAACTGCATTGGGCATCAGCCATTGGAAAACCCTTCGTTTTCTGAAGCGAGATCGCGTTGAGATTCAAACTGAGACACGACATCGCTTGACTTCGCGCCGAGCCTCACTATTTTGCCGGCCAACATCGGCCTGCCATTTGCGGGCCTTCTTTGGCGCGTCCGACGCGCCGTCTCGTGAAGGACGCTCCCCATGGCCAAGGCCGCATCGCTCAAGATCAAGCTGCTCTCGACCGCCGACACCGGCTATTTCTACGTCACCAAGAAAAACGCCCGAACGAAGACCGAGAAGCTGACGTTCAAGAAATACGATCCCGTCGCGCGCAAGCATGTCGAGTTCAAGGAAACCAAGATCAAGTAAGCAGGCTGGGCGCTTCCGAAGTCAAAGGGCGCCTTCAGGCGCCCTTTTTGTTTTCCGGAGCGGAGCCTGTAAGCTTGGGCGCCTGTTGAGGAGGCGCGTCCGTTGAGACAATTGTTCGCTTCGTCGAAGCTGCTGCTTCTCGACATGGCGTCGACGTTCCTCTTTCTCGCGGTTTTCCTGCTGACCCGAAGCGTCGCCCTATCGGTCGCGCTCGGCATGGCGCTTGGCGTCGTTCAGGTCGGCTGGGAGTTCGCGAGAGGCAAGCCAATCGACGTTATGCAGTGGATGAGCCTTTTCCTGGTGCTGGCCTCGGGCACAGCGGCGCTGCTCACCGCCAATCCGCGCTTCGTCATGCTCAAGCCGACAATCATCTATTGCGTGGTCGGCGTCGTGATGCTGAGGCGAGGATGGATGAACAGATACCTGCCGCCCGCGGCGATAGAATGGGTGCCGGATATCGCCATCGTCTTTGGCTACGCGTGGGCCGGGCTCATGTTCCTCTCGGCGGCGTTGAACCTCATTGCCGCGATGAGTTTCAGCGTCACGGCGTGGGCGGCCTTCATGTCGGTTTGGGCTGTCGCCAGCAAGGTCGGCCTATTCTTGATCTCATATGCGACCATGCGTTATGTCGGCATCCGCCGCCATCGGGCGCAGATGTCGCCAGCCCTTTCTTAACCTCCGGCACTCACCTGCGTGCTTAGAGCCAGCTGACGAACAGCAGGATCACGCTCGCCGCGAGGGAGGCGATCGCGAGAAGGTTCGCCGTCAGCAGCGTTATGTTCTTCCACCAGAGGATGCGCGAGAGGCCTGCGCATAAAGCGGGGAGCCCTTCGAGCTCGGCTTCTGTGTCGGCGACGAAGTCAAAATCCTTGGGCTCCGCGTTGCGCCAGATTGGAAACCGCTGCCGCCCGGCGTGTGGAAATCGTGGATAGACCGAAATCAGCAAGCTCAGGTAGATGATCAGAAACGGAGCAAGGATGACCAGCGGGCTCAGATACCAAGGATAGTGCGGGCGGTACTGGAGAACCGTTCCCATCATGATCGCCACGAACAGCACTGCGATGAGCGCCTTGATGTCGCTGAGCATCATGGAGTCGCGGTAGCCGGCGATGAGATTGCGCAATTGTGCGTTCTTGTCCTGGGCCATCAAACGCTCCGACGCGGCCGACCCGGCATTATGCGAACGCGGCGTAGAGAAGCAGAACCATGGTCAGCAATATGCAAACGATCGCCACCAGGAAGCCAACGCGAATGCACTGCGTCTTCCACCAGAGAATGTCGGATAGCACCGCACACGTCAGCTTCAACTGTTCGACGTCGTCCACAGTCTGGGCGACGTATTCGAAATCCGCAGGCTTTAGATTTCGGGCAACGATGAAGGTCTTGGCGCCGCGCTTGGGATAGCGCGGAATAAGCACCATGAACAAAGAGAAGTAGACGACCAGGAAAGGAAGCAGCACGAGCTGAATCGGGAGATAACTCGGAAAAGACGTGTAATTCCAGAGGACCGAGCCCATCATGAACGCAACGAACAGGAACGCAATGTTCGCCTTGAAATCGCTCGACCTGATCGCCTCGGTGTATCCGGCGATCAGGCCGCGGTAGGCTTGAATTGGCGTGAGAGGGGGCTTGTCCATTTGACGCTCGACTGCTCCCCTTTGCCCGAGCGCGAGGTCTCTGAAGCTTTCTTTAGCTTAGAGCGAAAGTCCATTGATGGAAAGCGCTTCGCCTGGCCGCCACCCGCGCGCTTTCTGCCGGGTCCAGATCGTCGTTCACGCTCCGCTCGTAGACAATGAACGCGCCCGAACCGCCTACTTTCCCGCCTCTGGCTCACTCGCTGCGTCGGCTGGGTCAGCCCCGTGCGATCCGCCATGGCCTGGGCGCACAATCCGGTCGTCGCGCGCGGGCGCTGGCGCGGGAGACCAGGGACGGTTCTCAAGCGGGCTGCGGCCGCTCGCCAGCGTGAAACCGTTGTCGCTCCACGTCAGGCCGACCGCGCCCAGGCGCGCGAGCGCCTGTTCGTCGAACAGGAACTTCGCCTTGCAGCCGGCGGGCGCGCTGAGCGCGCTGACCACGACCTCGGCCCGCGCGCAGTCTTCGTCGAACGCGAGGCTATCGAGGACGATTGAAAGTGATTCGCCCTCCGGCAGGGCGGCGACGCAGCCGAGGCGGTCGCAGGGCGCATCGAAGGCGCGCGCCTGACCGGGATCGCGTCCGTCGCCGTCGGCGGCCAGCCATTGCTCGGCGGCGAACGCGTTGAAGCGTTTGCCGACCACCTCGAGCGCGCCGTCGGCGTCGCGAACCGCCGCCAGATCGCCGGATGGCGCGACGATGACGTCATAGCGTGGCCCCTGCGTCGCGCCGACGATCCCGATGAGCGCGAGCGGAATGGCGCTGAGCCGAAACGTCCACGTCCGCCAGATGGTCGCGCTCATCACCGCGAGCGCCAGAAACGGCAGCGCGTAGGGCGCGAATGCCCTTAAGTGCACGGTCGAAGCGGGGGCCTGCGCGATGAATCGCGCGACCCACAGGATGAACTTGATGCCCGCCCCGACATAGATCCAGACCGGCCCGTCGAGCCCGAGCGGATAGAGGGCAGCGCCGAGCAGCGCGCCGGGCACGGCGAAGACCTCGATGATTGTCAGGGTGAGCGGATTGCCGATCAGGACATAGGGGCTGAGATCATGGAAGTGATAGGCCATGAACGAAGCGGTGGCCGAGGTCGCGAAGGCTGTGGCGACGAGAAGCGCAAGCGGCTTCTCGATGAGATGGGCGCCCAAAAAACCAGGCTTGGCCGCCGCGCCACGCTTGGGCACGAATGGGTCTGGATCGACGTCCAGAGCCGCGAGCCGCGATTCCATGACCGCGACCAGCGCCGCGACGGCGGCGAACGAGAGCTGGAAGCTGACGCCGAGAAGCGCCTCGGGCTCGATGACGACGACCGCGAGAACCGCGAAGGCGAGATTGCGCATGGTCAGCGCGCGGCGGTTCATGATCACGGCGCTGAGCACGATCAGGGTCATGATCAAAGCCCGCTCGGTGCCGACTCGCGAGCCGGTCACGATGTCGTAAAAGAGCGAGCCCGCCATGGCGACCGCGGCCGCCCACTTCTTGATCGGATAATTGAGCGACAGCATCGGCGAGAGCGCGAGGAGCCGCCGGGCGACGACAAAAATGATGCCCGCGACCAGCGTCATCTGAACGCCGGAAATCGTGATGATGTGGAAGATGCCGGCCTCTCGAATGAGGTTTCTGGCGTCGTTGGAGAGAAAGTCGCGCTTACCCGTCACCATCGCCGCCGCGATTGCCCCCTCGTCGCCGCCGATGATCGCGTTGACCCTGAGGGCCAGACGATTGCGCGCCTGATCGATCGCGGCGTCGAAGCGCTGGCGCCAACTGGCGTCGCGCGGCGAAGGCAGATGCTGGATCGGCCCAAGCGTCGAGCCGACGGCGCCGACGCCGGCGAAAAACGCGTCGCGGGCGAAATCGTATCCGCCCGGCAGGGACGCGCGCGAAGGCGGCAGCAGGCGGGCCTTGAGCGCGACATAGTCGCCCGCCGCGACATCGGGCGTGTTGCGGGTCGTCACCCGCACGCGGCGCGGAACCTTCTCTTGCGGCATGCCGTCGGCGCTAACGATTCCGATCACCATGCGCGCGCCGACGGTCCGCAAGTCCACTTCCTCGACAAAGCCCTGCAGCGAGACGATGCGGATGCGGTCGAGCACCGGGGCCGCCACGCGCGCCGTACGCAGCGACATCGACAGGAAACCCGCGAACAGCGCAGCGATGGCGAGCGAGAGTCCGAGAGCGAACGGCCGGGCGCGGCAAACCCACGCAAGCGTGGTGAAGACAGCGATCATCAGCGCCGGCAGCCACAGGACCGGCTCGCGGTCGGCGGACAGATTGAGCGCCACGCCGCCCATCGCCGCGACCGGAATCCACAGGAAGAAGCGCCGCTCCTCGACCTCGCGGGTCAGCGCGCGCGAGAACGCGCCGCGCCAGTCCGGCGCCCACGCGGCCGCGCGGGTCCAGCCGGCCGCCGCGGCGAGAGCGCCAGTGCGTGCAGGTGTCGCCATTCGGGATGAGACTAACGCCAGTGCGACCTTGGGGAAACCGGCCGATTTGGCTAGGCGGGCTTAAGGACGCTTTGCGTTTGGACGGCCCGGTGCGGCTGCCTTCGGAGCAGCGGACCGGACGCTCGAGCGGATCGATTTGGGTTTTCTTGGCTCGGGGCCGTTTCGCTGCGAAATCCCCCGCTTGGCGGTATTGGATTGTCTTGGATTTTCTTGGATTCTCTCGTTCGAATCGCGACTTATCAATGGGTTACACGAGGTTTTCCGGGAAGAAAATTTCTCGTGCCTTTTCCCTTCAGCGCCGGGGCACTGCGACGGCGGGTCTCGCTCTTGGCATGCGGAAAGGCGGGGTTGCTCATGGGCTAAAGCTTACCGCCATTTCTGATTTTCTGCAAGCAATTGCCGTCCGGCCCTTCCCGTCGGCCGCATCAATCCAAAAGCAACTCGCTGGGAGTCGAAGCCCAATCAGCGGCGTGACGCCCGCCAGCTTGCGCGGGCGCCCGCCGGCTAGATGCGCCTGGCGCCCCGATGCCCCGTCCAGGCTGCACCGCTAGAACATGGACCATCCGCATGGAATGATGGAGCTTGTCCGGTCCGGCCGGTACGAAGGGAGGGCATAGACATGAAAGCCTTGTTTCTGCAGACGATCGGAAACCTGTCTCTGTCGGACGCAGAGAAACCCCTGCCCCGCCCGGACGAGCTCCTGGTTCGCATCGAGGCCAGCGGAATCTGCGGCACGGACAGGCATCTCTTTAAAGGCGAATTTCCGTGCCGGCCGCCGGTAACGCTCGGCCACGAATTCGCTGGAATCATCGAGGCGGTCGGAAGCGAGGTCAGGGATTTCAGGCCCGGCATGCGCGTCACGGGAGACCCGAATATTTTCTGCGGCCGTTGCCCCGAATGCCACCGTGGCCGTGTCCAGCTGTGTCAGAACCTGACCGCGATCGGCATTCACCGCAATGGCGGATTCGCCCAATATGTCGCCCTGCCGGAAAAGCAGGCCATCGCGTTGCCCTTGACGCTCGACCCTTTATGGGGCGCGTTCTGCGAGCCCCTGGCCTGTTGCCTGCATGGCGTTGATCTCGCCGACGTCCGGCCCGGCTCCTCCGTGACCGTGATCGGCGGGGGCGTGATCGGGATGCTCGTGGTCCAGTTGGCGCGGCTCGCGGGCGCGGCGAACGTGATCCTCGTCACCCGCAGCGCGGCCAAACGCAAACTCGCCGAAAGCCTTGGGGCGACGGCCACGCTCGATCCCTCGCCCGGCGAGGTCATTGGCCGCATCAAGGCGGCGAGCGGTCTTCTGCCGGGCGGCGCGAACGTCGTCTTCGAATGCGCCGGCGTGAAGGAAACCGTCGAGCAGGCGCCGCATCTGGCCGCCCCCGGCGGAGCAGCCATGATTCTGGGGGTCCTGCCAAAAGGTCAAAAGGTCGAGATCGAGCCGTTCGATCTCCTGTTTCACGAAGTCAGGATTCTGACGTCGTTCATCAATCCCTTCACACACCGGCGCGCCGCCGAACTGATCGCGTCCGGAACGATCGCTGTCGCTCCACTGATCAGCCGCACGGTCGGGCTCGACGAGGCGATTGAGGTGATCTCCCACCCGGCCCCCGGCGGCGAGATCCGCGCATTGGTCCTGCCGAACGGCTGATGCGCGTGGGCGGCGGACTTGATCGCCGTCGCCGGGACGCGAGGCGGCGATTCAGAGCCGCCAGGCGGATCGGGCTTCGCCCCGCTAGTCTGGGCCCATGAGTCATTCTGAGGGGAGCGGCAGAGTCGGCTGCACGTCGGGGGGTCCGAAGCTCACGACGTCAATGATGTGATTGAGGCAGAAGATGCCGACGTGGACGATTGGCCCGAACACGTTGCCAGTGTCCCACGTCACGCGACGCAAGTAGTTAAGGTAATCCGACTGTTCGTAGACGACGAGCAGGCGACCCGAGGCAATGCGATCCGCTTCACCTCGAACATGGAAACTCTCACTCGTGACGGAGTAGGCAACACACCTCTCCCAGACGAGTTGGAATGCGCGGCTCTGCGGCGCAACGACGATCGGGCGGATCTGCGTGACCAATTTTGGGGGAACATCGGCCATGTCAGCAGGCGCTTCATCGGTGATCATAGCTTCATCGATGACCACACATAGATGGTTGTCCCGCGGCTCCCAGAGGCGCCGAAAGTAGAGGTAGCCGCAGCCGTCGACCTCCTCCGAGAGGGGTTGAGATATCAAGGCATCCTCCAAGAAGGGCGTTTAAGGAGCACGCCTAGACCCGCGATGCTCGATATTGCGTCGGCGTCAGGCCGAACACGGCGCGAAAGGTTTTGTTGAAGGTGGAGAGGTCGCCAAAGCCGGCGTCGAACGCGATGGCGATGACCGGTCGGCGCGACGACGTAAGCGCGAACGCGGCGCGGCGCAGCCGGGCGCTGATGAGATAGCGATGCGGCGTC
>DATCEJ010000600.1:0-3298 GCA_036510135.1 Roseiarcus sp.
AAGTCGGACGCGCGCAAGCCGGAAAAGGCGGAGATCGACGCCATCCGCGACGCGCTCTACGCCTCGAAAATTGTCGCCTACGCGCAAGAGTTCGAGCAGATGTCGGTCGCTTCCGCCCAGTTCAAATTCGATCTGAAACTCGGGGACATGGCGACCATCTGGCGCGGCGGATGCATCATCAGGGCGCGTTTCCTCGATCGCATCAAGGAAGCCTACGATCGGAATCCGAAGCTCTCCAACCTCTTGCTCGACGACTATTTCCGGGAGGGCGTTGTTAGGACCGAAGGCGCCTGGCGGCGTGTGCTTGCCTTGGCGATCGCCAACGGCGTGCCGACGCCTGCCTTCTCGTCGTCGCTTGCCTATTACGACGGATTGAGACGCGCCCGGGGCCCGACGAACCTGCTGCAGGGCCTTCGCGACTATTTCGGAGCCCACACGTACCGCCGGCTCGACAAGGAAGGCAGTTTCCATACCCGCTGGAGTCAGGACGGAGACGAGGTCAAAGTTTAGAGCTGGCGGAAACGCGACACCTCACGCATCTTTGACTTCGACCGGCGCACAGACGCCGATTCCGCCTTGGAAACATCATCCTGATTCTCTAGGGGCTGTGGCTGGCCGCGCCGGACCCCGGCGCTTTGGGAAACTTGCGATGACGTCGTTCAGAATTGCCTTCGCCGCGGCGTTCGTCTTCGCCGTCACACCCGCCCTCGCCCAGAACGCGCCGGTCGCGACCGCGCGCGCAACCATCCAGACGATCAGCGCCGACGGCTCGGGGTTGAAAGTCCGCACCCGCGCAGGCGAGGATCAGACAATCCATCTCGGTTCGAAAACCCGCTTCATCCTCGTCGTTCCCGCCGCGCTGACCGACGTGAAGCCCGGGTCTTTCATCGGCGTCGCCGCTTTGCCCGGCGAGGGGAACGAGCTCAAGGCCATGGAAGTGCACATCTTTCCCGAGGCGATGCGGGGGACCGGCGAGGGCTTCCGCCCGTTCGACCTTGGGCCGAAAAGCTCGATGACCAACGGCAATATCTCGGCGCGCGTCGACGCGACCACCGGTCCCAAGCTCACCGTGACCTACAAGGGCGGGGAGCAGACCATCGTCGTCGACCCGAAGACGCCGATCGTCGGCTTCGAGCCCGGCGCGCAGACGGATCTCAAGCCTGGCGCGGCGATCATCGCGCGGGGGCCCAAGCAGGCGGACGGATCGATCGAGGCGGGTTTTGTCCTGATCGGCAAGAACGGGCTCGTCCCGCCCATGTGAGCGGACTCAACCGCGACCGCAAAAGGGCAAGGATTTGCTCGGATAAGCCGCTCGTGGTACCGGTGTGAGATTCTTCCAAGGGACAAATCAACTCATGACGGCGACGTCGAGTTCCATCGAGCTTAAGCCCGATTCGCGCGCGCCGGATTCGGTATTCACATTCGTCCTTATCAAGCCTACCCATTACGACGATGACGGCTACCCGATTCAATGGTTCCGCTCGGTCATGCCGTCGAACACGCTCGCCTGCATGTATAGTCTGGCCGAGGACGCCAGCAAGCGCGAGGTTCTGGGCCCCGGGGTCAACATCGAGATCGAGACCTACGACGAAACCAACCGTCGCGTGCTGCCGAGCCGGATCATTCGCGACCTCAAACAAAAAGGCGGGCGGGTCCTCATCGGCATTGTCGGGGTCCAATCAAACCAGTTTCATCGCTCGGTCGACATTGCGCGCCAGTTCCGCGCCGCAGGCTTGCAGGTCTGTATCGGCGGCTTCCATGTCTCGGGCTGCCTCGCCATGTTGCCCGAACTTCCGTCGGAGATCGTCGAGGCGCAGGCGCTTGGCATTTCGATGTTCGCCGGCGAATCCGAAGAGCACCGGCTCGACGAGGTTCTGCTTGACGCTTGGAACAGCGAGCTCAAGCCACTCTACAATTTCATGGACAAGCTGCCGTCGCTCGTTGGCGAGCCCGCGCCGATCCTGCCGCGCAAGCACATCGAGCGCACCTCCGGCAAATACTCGAGCATCGATCTCGGCCGTGGTTGCCCCTATCAATGCTCGTTCTGCACCATCATTAATGTACAGGGGCGCAAGAGCCGCTTCCGCAGCCCTGACGATCTCGAACAGATCATTCGCGCCAACAAGGCCCAGGGCATCGATCGGTTCTTCCTCACCGACGACAATTTCGCCCGCAACAGCGACTGGGAGATCCTGCTCGACCGGGTGATCAAGCTCAAAGAAGAGGAAGGCATCCACGTCGGCTTCACCATCCAGGTCGACACGCTTTGCCACAAGATCCCGAACTTCATCGAGAAGGCGACGGCGGCGGGCGTCAAGCGCGTGTTCCTCGGACTTGAGAACATCAATCCCGAAAATCTGATCGCGGCCAAGAAGCGCCAGAACAAGATCACCGAATATCGGGTGATGCTGCAGAAGTGGCGTGCCCATGGCGCCTTGACTTATGCCGGCTATATCCTCGGCTTTCCGGCCGACACGAAAGAGTCGATCCTACGCGACGTCGAGATCATCAAGAAGGAATTGCCGCTCGACATCCTGGAGTTCTTCTTCCTGACGCCTTTGCCGGGCTCAGAGGATCACCAGAAAATGCTTGCCAAGAGCGTCTGGATGGACGCCGACATCAACAAATACGACCTCAATCATCGCGTTACGCATCATTCGAAAATGACCGACGCCGAATGGGAGGAGGCCTACCAGGCCGCCTGGCAGTCCTTCTATTCCTACGACCATATCCGGACGATCCTGAGGCGCGCGGCGCAAATCCCTAACGGGCGCCCGAAGCCGATCCTGAGCACGATCGGTTGGTTCAAGTTGATGATCGACTATGAGGGCGTTCATCCGCTGGAAGGCGGCGCCTTTCGACTGAAATACCGGCGCGACCGACGGAGGGGCCTCAAGATCGAATCACCCTTCGTCTTCTACCCGCGCTATGGGTACGAGATCACGACGAAGGCGTATCACTACCTGCGCTTCTTCCTCCGCGCGCGCGCCATCATGAAAGAGGTGCTGGCCGCGCCCGACCGCTCGACCTACAGCGACCTCGCGATCGAGCCGCCGCGCGATGACGAATTCGAACAGCTGTCGCTCTATACCGCGACCAGCGGCGGCGAAGCGGCGCTTAAGCGGAAGGCGCTCGGCGACAGCATCCGCGACGCGCCCCGGCCTCCGCCCATCAAGATCTCCGCGACAGCGGCCGAATGATCTGACGCCATGGTCGAAGCGGCACAGGTCAGAGCTGCTCGCGCCCTTATTGGCTGGTCGCAGGCGAAGCTGGCCGAGACGGCCGACGTGCCAGTCTC
>DATCEJ010000601.1:0-7131 GCA_036510135.1 Roseiarcus sp.
GCGTTCGAGCACTATGCGATCGGCGAGCCCACGCCGAACACGTACAATGGCCTCGACTATTCGGGCCTGGGCTTGAGGCAGAAGCTCTGGTCGACCGGCGAATGGGTGTTCTCGGGCGAAGCGACAGTATTCATTCCCGGCGCCCATGATTCGCATGCGCCGGCTCAAGAGGGGAACACCGGTTGGGCGGGGGAGGCGCGCCTCAACGCCGGCCGCAATTTCGCGCTGGCCTCAATCCCCTGGCTCGGCTCAGTTCCGGGCTTCCTCGACGCCGAGGTCGCCTATCGGCAGCGCAACGAAGGCCCGCCGGACGAATGGCACGGGGACCTGACGGTCGGGTTCAAGTTCACGCCCCAGATCATGCTGATGCTCCAGGAATACACCACCGTGTCGATGTCGACGAACGACCCGACGTTCCCGGCCTGGCGCCAGTCAGTGGTCGAGGCGAGCGTGGTCTATTCGCTCAACGACAGATGGTCGCTGCAGGTCGGTCTGTTCTCGACCGTCTGGACCGTCAGGACCAACACCCAGCACGGCGTCGCGATCGCCGTCTGGCGCAGTTTTTGAAGCGTGCATTCATC
Organism: Roseiarcus sp.; assembly: GCA_036510135.1. Taxonomy (GTDB): domain Bacteria; phylum Pseudomonadota; class Alphaproteobacteria; order Rhizobiales; family Beijerinckiaceae; genus Roseiarcus. Next base: position 582 of record DATCEJ010000601.1, read on the forward strand.
CCCCAAGGTCAAGACCCAATCGATTGGAGTGACCGCCTGCTTTCAGAGGCCTGGCGCGCATTATTGCGGGGACAAACGATCTTCGCGGGCGCTTTCCCTTCACTCGGCTTGCGCGGCCTTGCGGGGCGGCGACATCGCCCCAACGGATGTTTTGGCGTCGATGGCCAAACTGGTTGCCGGCTCGCTCGTCAGCCTCGGCGCGGAGATGGGTGGATCCTTCTATCGGCCTCTCGAAACGACACGCGGTTACGCGTTGGTGAAACTCGAAGAGAGCAGCGAAAGGACAACATGGCGAGGCGCCGAGGTTGGATAAGCCCTTGCTTGACAGCCCCCGCCGACGGGATGACAGTAACTGGCTTTCTTAAGCGCGATCGGCGAAGCGGTTGCGGCGGCGGGCGGGTTTAGCGCCTTCTCACCCGCGTTCGCTCGACTGCCATAGAACGTTCGCGACGCACAATTCAGGGAGGAAACGTCAATGCCAACGCCCATGGACCGTCTTACGCGGCGCAATTTTTTGCGCTCGACCGCATTCGTTGGCGCGGGAGCGGCGACGACAGCCATAGGCTTGACCCCTGCCTACGCGGCGCCGATCGAGCTCAACTATTTCTACCGCGCGGCGTGGCCGACGTCGGAGACCTACGCCAACTACCTGATCGACGAATGGAACAAGAAGAACGGCGGCCGCATCCACGTGACCGGCGCGAGCGTCGACGGCGAGACGTACAAGACAAAACAAACGATCGAGATCAGCTCGAGCGACCCGCCGGATATCTTCTACTCGTGGGAGGGCGGGCGCGCCGGCGAGATCGTCAAAGCCGGGTTCTCCGCCGATCTCACGGACTATTACAAGAAATATGGCTGGGACAAATCGCTGAACACCGCGAGCGTGTCGCTCGCGCAGTTCAACGGCAAACCCTACTTCGTACCGACTGAGCTTGGCGCCTCGGTCGTCTGGTATCGCAAAGACCTGCACGACAAGCTCGGCTTGAAAGTCCCCACGACCTGGGACGAAATGATGGCGAACGCGGCCAAGGCGAAGGCGGCCGGGATCGCGCCGTTCATGCTGTCCAACCAGAAGAAGTGGCCGGCGCAGTTCATGTGGTCGGCGATGATGGTCAACAAATACGGCCTCGACGCCTATCAGGGCCTGATCGACAACAAGATCCCGTGGACCGATCCTCGCGCTGTCGACATCACCGCGATGATGAAGAAGCTCGCTGACGACGGCATGTTCATAAAGGACTTCAATTCGATCGACTTCGCGCCGGCGCAGGTTCCCTGGGCGCAGGGCAAGGCGCTCTACTGGTACATGGGGTCGTTCATTCTCGGCAGCTTCCGCGGGGACAAAGCGCAATGCTGCGCCGAGCCGATCGACTGGTTCGCGTTCCCCGCGATGAGCGACAAAAAGCCGGTCATGTCGATCTATGACGAGGACACGGTGATGATCCACGCGGCGAGCAAGAACAAGGACGCCGCCGCCGAGTTCGTCAACTGGATGGTGTCTCCGGAAGCCTCGGCCAAGAAGCTCGAGATCGACAAGCCCTACGCATCGAACGCCTCGACCGATCTCTCCCACCTATCGCCGATGGAGCAACGTTTGGGCAAGGCCATGTCGGACGCCGGCTCCTACACGTTCATGCATGTCGACCACGGGACGCCGCCCGCCATTTCGGACCGCTTCCTCGATGGCCTCCAGGGCGTGCTCGCGGGAGCGATGTCCCCTGAGGAAGCCATGCAGGCGACGGAGACCGAGGCCCAGCGCGTGCGGGGCAAGATCTAACTGATCGTTCGGCGTTCCCTGAATTCCAATAGCCCTTGGCCGGAGTCGAACGGCTTCCCAAGGGCCGAAACGCGCGATCCCTCCTGAGAAGGCGCGCTTAGACCGGCATGGGAAAGCGAGGGAAGGCTTACGAGCCATCCAGCCTCTTCCCGACGAGGGGCGTCGCGATGGCTTCGGGGATGAGCGACGAACGAACATCCTTCGTCGTCTTCGCGCGCAACCACGTCTTCGTCACGATTTTCGGCCTGGTGTTGCCGGTCGTGCTCTTCCTCTGCTTTATCGGCTATCCAATCCTCTACACGATCTATTTGAGCTTCTTCGAATGGAACGGCATGGCGCCGGTCAAGAAGTTCGTCGGGTTCGCCAATTATTCCTACATGCTCGGCGATAAATATTTCTACATCGCGGTCGAAAACAATCTGAAGTGGCTTGCGGTCTCGCTCGCCTTCCCGGTCGTTCTCGGATTTCTCATTGCCTATGCGATGCGTGCGCGCGCGGTTTATTTTCCTACCCTTCTGCGAACGGCCATATTCTTTCCGGTGACGATGTCGCTCGTCGCCGTGGGACTGATGTTCCTCCTGATCCTCAACCCGATTTTCGGCGCGTTCGACACCGTGCTGCGCGCTCTCGGCCTCGGGTTCCTGGTTCAAGAGTGGTTCGGCGACTATCGCATCGCGATCTACACACTCGCGGTCGTGGGCGGGTGGGCGTTTACCGGGCTGCCGATGATCTTCTATTTCGCCGGGATCGGCGACGTGCCCAAGGAAACGTTCGACGCGGCGAGGATCGAAGGCGCGGGCCATTTGCGCATGATGCTGCGCGTCGCGTTGCCGCAGCTGCGTCCCGTGACGGCTGTGGTCGTGATGCTGACTCTCTTTGAGTCGTTGAAGGCGTTCGATCTCATCGCGGTGATGACGAGGGGAGCGCCTTTCGGGCGCACCAACGTTCTCGGCTATCTCGTCTATCTCGAGAGCTTCTGGAACTCTCGCTTCGGCTATGGCGCGACCGTCAGCGTCGCCATCCTCGTGCTGTCGATGGCTGTAGCGGCTTTGCTCCTCGGCATTTTGTTCAAGGGTGCCTTCGATGTCTAGCCGCGCTCTCGCTACCCCTTCCGGACGCACGCTCGTGCGCCTTCGCTACGCGGCGCCAAAGATTTTTGCGACGTTCCTGGCGCTCCTGCTCGCGGCCGTCTGGATCGGTCCGCTGGCGCTCATGGTGATGACCTCGATCAAGCCCAACAAAGAGTTCCTCAACGGGCCGTTTGCTCTGCCGATCGCGCCGAACTTCGACGCGTATGTGAAGGTTTGGCAGGGGCTCCATTTTGGCGTGCTCATGCAAAACAGCCTGCTCTACGCCGTCCTCGGCTCGGCTTTGGCGGTCGGCCTCGCGCTCGTGCCGGCGTTCGCGCTGAGCCGGTTCGAGCCGCCGGGCAAGCGATACATATTCGCGCTGCTGCTGACGGGGCTGATGCTGCCGCAGCAGACGGTCCTCATTCCTCTCTACGACATCCTGCGCTGGCTGCATTTGTTCGACACCCGCATTGGCCTGATCATCGTTCACGGCGTCTACGGCATGCCTTCGCAGATCCTGATCCTGCGAGGCTTCATGACCACCATCCCGCGCGACATCGAGAAGGCGGCGCAGATCGAGGGCGCGACAGACTTTCAGATCTTCACCAAGGTGATCCTGCCGCTCGCGGTCCCAGGCATCGTCGTTGGCTACACGCTGAACTTCATCGCCATCTGGAAGGAGTTCGTGTTCGCTCTCGTGTTTCTCAATAGCGAGTCGATCTTTCCCGTCACGGTCGGCATGCTCAAACTCAACAGCGACCGCTACATTTCGGCGTTCAATCTGCCCTCGGCCGGCCTGGTCATTTCGCAGATCCCGATCGTGATCCTGTTCATTTTCGCGTACCGATGGATTTCCAGCGGCAATTTCGTCGGCTCGGTCAAGGGCTAAAGGGGCGCTGGTGGCCAACGTTTCCCTCATCGACATCGAGAAGCGCTTTGGCGCGCATGTCGTGATCCCGCGCCTCGATCTTGAAATAGCGGACGGCTCGTTTGTGGTGCTCGTCGGTCCGTCTGGATGCGGCAAGACGACGACCCTCAACATGATCGCGGGGCTCGAGGCTATTTCGGCCGGTCAATTGCTGATTGGCGGCCGCGATGTGACTGATCTTCCCCCGAAGGCCCGCGACATCGCGATGGTCTTCCAGTCCTATGCGCTGTTTCCTCATATGACGGTGTTCGAGAACATCGCCTTCGGCATGAGGATCAGGCGCCAGGCGAAAAGCGAAATCGATACGCAGGTTCGTAGCGTTGCGGACCGGCTGCGAATCGACTCGTTGCTTGACCGGCTGCCGAAGGCCCTTTCGGGCGGACAGCGACAACGCGTGGCGCTTGCCCGCGCGCTGGTGCGGCGCCCCGGCGTCTTTCTCATGGACGAGCCGCTGTCGAACCTTGACGCCAAGCTGCGTATCGAGGCGCGAAGCTTCCTGACCAAGATGCACCAGGAAATCGGCGTGACGACGGTCTATGTCACGCACGACCAGTCGGAAGCGATGACCATGGGCGACACTGTCGTGGTGATGAAAGACGGTCTGATTCAGCAGGCTGCGTCTCCACTTGAAGTCTACAACAAACCTGCCAACACCTTTGTCGCCGGTTTCATCGGCTCGCCTGCGATGAATTTCCTGGAACTGGCGATTGCCGGTTCGAAACTGATCGATCCGGAGAACGGTTTCGCCATCCCGCTTCCGGACCGGCTGCGCGGAGCCTTGACCGCGTATCCAAAGGCCAAGGTGGTGCTCGGCTTGCGCCCGGAAGCTTTGCGTCCCGTTCCACGGAATGTTGAGCCGCGCGACGCCCCGCTTCTTTCCATCGACGTCCTCCAACATCTCGGGCATGAAACGTTGCTCGACGCTTCGAGCGGACCGCACAGGATTGTCGCCAGGGTCAGCGCTTCAGACGATTCGCGCATCGGCGAAAAAAGGCCGTTCCTGTTCGACGCCGAGCATATGCATCTCTTCGATTCCGAGACCGGGGCCAGTTTGGCGGCGGCGTAGCGCGCCCTAGGCTCAAGCGCTCTTTTCGAACAGTTCGCGCCCGATCAGCATACGGCGGATTTCGCTCGTGCCGGCGCCGATCTCGTAAAGCTTGGCGTCGCGCAGCAGGCGCCCGAGCGGATAGTCGTTGGTGTAGCCGCTACCGCCCAGGATTTGGATCGCGTCGAGGGTGGCCTGGGTCGCGCGCTCAGCGGCATAGAGGATCGCGCCGGCCGCGTCCTCGCGGGTCGTCTCGCCGCGATCGCAGGCCTTGGCGACGGAATAGACGTAGGCTTTCGCCGCATTCATGGTGACGTACATATCGGCGAGCTTGCCCTGCACCAATTGGAACGTCCCAATCGCCTGGCCAAACTGCTTGCGTTCATGGACGTAAGGAAGGACGACATCGAGCGCCGCCTGCATGAGGCCGAGCGGCCCAGCAGCCAGCACCACGCGCTCGTAGTCGAGGCCGCTCATCAGCACGTTGACGCCCTTGCCGACCCTGCCCAGGACGTTCTCCGCCGGCACCTCGCAGTCGGTGAATATGAGCTCGGCGGTGTCGGAGCCGCGCATGCCGAGCTTGTCGAGCTTCATCCCGTGGGAAAAGCCCTTCATGCCGCGCTCGACGATGAAGGCGGTGATGCCGCGCGCGCCGGCGGCAAGATCGGTCTTGGCGTAGATGACGAAGGTCTCGGCAACGGGACCGTTGGTGATCCACATCTTCGAGCCATTGAGCACGAAGCGGTCGCCCTTGCGGGTTGCGTGGGTGGTCATCGACACCACGTCGGAGCCTGCATTCGGCTCCGACATCGCAAGCGCCCCGACGTGCTCGCCGGAAATGAGCTTCGGGAGATAGCGCGCCTTCTGCTCGTCATTGCCGTTGCGCACGATCTGGTTGACGCACAGGTTCGAATGCGCCCCGTATGACAGCCCGACCGATCCCGAGGCGCGCGAGACCTCCTCCATTGCGACGCAATGCGCGAGGTAGCCGAAGCCCGGGCCGCCGTATTCCTCGGGCGCGGTGACGCCGTGCAGACCGAGTTCCCCCATCCTCGGCCACAGGTCGCGCGGAAATTCGTTGTCGCGGTCGATTTGCGCGGCGCGCGGAGCGATCTCGTTTTCGGCGAAGGTCCGGGCGCTGTCGCGGATCATCGAGGCGCTCTCGCCGAGATCGAAGTCGAATTGACGAGGCGTGTTGGGGATCATGGGCGAGGGGGCCGGAAGGAAAGCGAGAAAGCGACCTTGTGCGCGATCGGCGATGCTGTCCAGCGTTTAGCTGCACCGTTTGCGCAAGGGTTCCTGCGGGGCGCCACTAACGAGTCCGAATCGAGAGTTTTCAAAGGGATGCGGCGCCATTTACGATCCCCCTCCCTCACGAGGGCGAGGGGTCCGGCGTCGACGCAGCGCCTTCTGTCGTGTTGAGGGGCAAGGCCGAAGATATACTAGTTACAAATGTATAATTTGTTTCAAGGGCGCCAATAGCTCCGGCGGAACGCGCCACGGGTCGCGCGGTCGCCGACCGGGCAGTCGCGCTCCAATTGGACGAGGGCTCGTTCCGCGCCCTCGCGGCTAAGCCGGTCTGCAGGCCGGGCGGCTTACTGGCAGGCGTCCCAGAAGCCCTGCCTCCGGCTCGGGTCGGTGTAGAACCAGCACAGCCCTGGCCCCGGAGCGGCGCCCGCCCAGGACGCCGCCGCCGCCGCGCTGACGAAGCCGATCGCCGCGCCAGC
>DATCEJ010000602.1:0-2537 GCA_036510135.1 Roseiarcus sp.
TGAGCGACAGCACGCCGCCGAGCGCCATGGCGGCGGCGCCCAGCCAGATCAGCGTCACCAGCGGCTTCCAGTAGAGACGGGCAGGCACGGCGCCGTCGGGCGTGGGGTCCGCGATCGCAACATAGACCTGGCCGAAATCAAGCGTCGCCAGGCCCGCCTGGGTGGTGGTCATCTGGCGGGAGGCGAATTGGCGCCGGGCCGGCTCAAGCTGAGCGACGACGGCGTCGCCGGAGCGCACGGTCACCGATGCGACCGATTCCTTGTAATTCGGCCCGACCTGTTCGCCGACCGAATCGAGGGTGATCGAATAGGGCCCGACGAGTGCGGGAACGCCCTTGTGCAGGGTGGCGATCGTCTCCGCGCCAAAGCCGAGGCCGGAGAGTCCGAGCAGCGTCACGCCCAAGCCGAAATGCGCGAGCGCGGCGCCGAAGAACGACAGCGGCAGGCCGAACGAACGTTTCAGTGCGACCTCGATGGTAAGCCCAGGCCGCCATGCGCGCGTGAAAACTTCGATCAGCGTGCCGATGATGACGAAGATCGCAAGCCCCATGGCAAGCGGGGCAAACAACGGGGCGCCGCTGAGCCAGGCCGCGCCAACGATTGCCGTCACGGCGCCGATGATGATGGCGAAGGCAAGCCTCTGCACGACGCCCAACAGATCGCCACGCTTCCACGCGAGCGAGAAGCCGAACGGCGCGACAAAACAGGCGGTGAGCAGGAGAGCGCCACAGGTCAGGTTGAAAAAGGGCGCGCCAACGCTGATCTTTTCGCCCGTCAGCTGTTCGAGCGCGAGCGGGTAGAGCGTGCCGAACAGCACGGTCACGCATGCCGTCGTCAAGAGCAGATTGTTGACGACGAGCGCCCCCTCGCGCGACACGGGCGCGAACAATCCGCCCTGCTTGAGCATCGGCGCACGCCACGCAAAGAGCGCGAACGAACCGCAAATGAACATCACCAGAATTGCGAGAATGAAAACGCCGCGGCGCGGATCGTTGGCGAAGGCGTGCACGGAGGTGAGCACGCCTGAACGCACGAGAAAGGTGCCGAGCAGCGAAAAGGAAAAGGCGAGGATGGCGAGAAAGATCGTCCAGACTTTCAGCGCGTCGCGCTTCTCCATCACCGCGACCGAATGGACGAAGGCCGTGCCGGCAAGCCACGGCATGAGCGAGGCGTTCTCGACCGGATCCCAGAACCAGAAGCCGCCCCAGCCGAGCGTGTAATAAGCCCAGAACGAACCAGCGGCGATGCCGAGGGTCAGGAAGCTCCAGGCGACGAGCGTGAAGGGCCGCACGAAGCGCGCCCAGGCCGCGTCGATGCGGCCCTCGATCAGCGCCGCTGCGGCGAACGAATAGACGATCGAGAAGCCGACATAGCCGAGATAGAGCAAGGGGGGATGGATCGCGAGGCCGGGGTCCTGCAAAATCGGGTTGAGGTCGCGTCCCTCGAATGGAGCCGGCGAGAGCCGCTCGAACGGGTTCGAGGTCAAGAGAATGAAGGCGAGGAAGGCGAGGCTGATCAGGCCCTGAACGGCGAGCGCGTCAGCGCGCAAGGCGCGCGGCAGCCCGCGGCCAAACAGCGCGACGAGCGCGCCGAAGATCGCCAGAATGAAAACCCACAGCAGCATCGAGCCTTCGTGGTTTCCCCAGACGCCGGAGATCTTGTAGATCGCGGGCATCGCCACGTTCGAGTTCTCGGCGACATTGAGAACGGAAAAATCCGAAGTCAGGTGCGCGTTGACGAGCGCGGCGAAAGCAAGCGCGATCAACGCGAGCTGGATGAGCGCCGCGTTGCGCCCGACATTCATGAGCCCGATGTCGCCAACCCGCGCGCCCCAGAATGGCACGATTGTCTGGGCGAGCGCGGCGGCGAACGCCAGCACAAGGGCGAAATGGCCGATCTCGACGATCATTGTGTAGCCGTTGTTCCTTCCTGCCAGTGCCCCTGTTTCTTCAGGGCGTCGACCACTTCGCGCGGCATGTAGCGCTCATCATGCTTGGCCAGAATCGTCTCGGCCCGCATCTGGCCCGGCGACGCAAGGACGCCTTCGGCAACCACGCCCTGACCTTCGCGAAACAGGTCTGGCAACAGCCCTTGATAGGCCACTTTGAGATCATGCGCGCCGTCGGTGAGGACGAAGGCGACGTTTTGGTCCGCGGACTTAACGACCGAGCCGGTCTTCACGAGGCCACCGATGCGTAGCCGCGCCCCCGGCGGGACCTCCTTCTGGACGACTTCGGACGGGCTGTAGAAGAACACGATGCTGTCGCTCAGCGCGTAAAGCGAAAGACCAGCCGCTGCGCCGACGACGGCGAGGGCTGCGCCGATGAGAGCAAGGCGGCGGCCGCGGCGGGTCAATTGGCGTCTCCGAGGCCGAGGTTGCGCGCCAGCGCGTCGAGGCTCGCGACCGCGCTGGCGTTGGCCGCGAGCGCCTTGTGCGCGTCGACCAGCGCCGCCTTGGCCTTGTCGCCCTCATGCAACACCGTATAGGCGCGAATAAGGCGCGACCATTCGTCGACGCCGCCGCCATTGCTGGCGAG
>DATCEJ010000603.1:0-3264 GCA_036510135.1 Roseiarcus sp.
GGGATCGCCTCGCGCCGGCGCTCGGCTGAGCCGTTTACTCGCGCCCCCGGGCCGCGACGGGCCGCCCCGGGGGTTTGGGCGGCCTGTTCTTTCGGAGGCTTCGCCCTCCGATTCCAGGTGGATAGGCGGGTTGTAAGCCCCCAAGTGAGACAGTAACGGTCGGGACAGGCGCGCGGGGCTCGATAACACCTTGAAATCCGCCCGGATTGTCTAGGGGATCGACGCCTGCCAGACTGGCGCGCGGCCCTGAAATCGGCTAGAGCCTGACGGCGCGATTGGCGTCAAGGACCTCTTCCCATTGCCCGACACTGTTGACGAACGGCCCGCCCCCGGCGGACCGGCCGATATCAAGCCCGTCTCGATCCTCGATGAAATGAAACGCAGCTATCTCGATTACGCGATGAGCGTGATCGTGAGCCGCGCGTTGCCCGACGTTCGCGACGGGCTGAAACCCGTGCACCGGCGCATTCTCTACGCGATGCGCGAGCTCAACTTCACCCCCGACCGACCCTACAACAAGTCGGCGCGCACCGTGGGCGACGTGATCGGCAAGTACCACCCGCACGGCGAGCTTGCGGTCTACGACGCCCTCGTTCGTATGGCGCAGGACTTCTCGATGAGCGTCCCGCTCATCGACGGGCAGGGCAATTTCGGCTCGGTCGATGGCGACCCGCCCGCGGCGCAGCGCTACACCGAATCCAGGCTCGCGCCCGTCGCGATCCCTTTGCTCGACGATCTCGGGAACGACACCGTCGACTTCAAGCCGAACTATGACGACAAGGAGGAAGAGCCGGTCGTCCTGCCGGCGCGCTTTCCCAATCTGCTCGTCAACGGCGCAGGCGGCATCGCGGTCGGCATGGCGACCAACATCCCGCCGCACAATCTCGGCGAGACGATCGACGCCGTTCTTGCTTTTATGGACAAGCCCGACATCACGCTCGACGAGTTGTTGGAGTTGATCCCCGGGCCCGATTTCCCGACGGGGGGATCGATCCTCGGGCGAGCAGGCATCCGCTCCGCTTATTCGACCGGCCGCGGCTCGATCATCATGCGCGCCAAGGTCGCGGTCGAAGAGCTGCGCAAGGACCGCGAGGCGCTGATCGTCAGCGAGATCCCCTACCAGGTCAACAAGGCGACGCTGATCGAGCGCATAGCAGAGCTCGTCCGCGAGAAGCGCGTCGAGGGCATTTCGGATCTGCGCGATGAGTCCGACCGCGATGGCATGCGCATCGTCATCGAGATCAAGCGCGACGCTGTCGCCGACGTGGTGCTCAACCAGCTCTGGCGCTTCACCGCCCTGCAATCGAGTTTCGGCGCCAACATGATCGCGCTGAACGGCGGCCGGCCGGAGATGCTGACGCTGGCCGACATGCTGCGCGCGTTCCTCGACTTCCGCGAGGAAGTCGTTACGCGGCGGACCAAATATCTGCTCACCAAGGCGCGCGACAACGCGCATATCCAGGTCGGCCTCGCCATCGCGGTCGCCAACATCGACGAGGTCATCCGCCTCATCCGCACCTCTCCGGATTCCGCGACCGCGCGAACCGCATTGATGGAGCGGATGTGGCCGGCGCGCGACATGGCGCCGCTCATCACCCTCATCGCCGATCCGCGCCACGCGCTCGACGCCGAGGGCGCGATCCGCCTCTCGGAAGCGCAGGCGCGCGCGATTCTCGAACTGCGCCTCGCGCGCCTGACGGCGCTCGGACGGGACGAAATCGCCGAGGCGCTCAATCGGCTGTCGGTGGAAATCGCCGACTATCTCGACATCCTGAGCTCGCGCGCGCGGCTCATGGGCATCATCCGCGACGAACTCGTCAAGGTGAAGACCGACTTCGCCAAGCCGCGCCGGACCGTGCTCCTCGATAGCGACGCCGACATGGAGGACGAAGATCTCATCCAGCGTGAGGACATGGTCGTGCTGGTGAGCCATGGCGGCTACATCAAGCGCGCCCCGCTCACGACCTACCGGGCGCAAAGGCGCGGCGGCAAGGGGCGCGGGGCGATGGCGACGCGCGACGAGGATTTCGTCGCCAGGCTGTTCGTCGCCTCGACCCATCAGCCGGTGTTGTTCTTCTCGTCGACCGGGCAGGTCTACAAGGAAAAGGTCTGGCGCCTGCCGCTCGCCGCCCCGCAGGCGCGCGGCAAGGCGCTCGTGAACCTGTTGCCCCTCGAGCAGGACGAACGCATCACCACCATCATGGCCTTGCCGGAGGACGAGGCAAGCTGGGAGGCGCTCGACGTGATGTTCGCCACCACGCGCGGCACGGTCCGGCGCAACAAGCTCAGCGACTTCGCCCAGGTCAACCGCGCCGGCAAGATTGCGATGCGAATCGACGAAGGCGAGCGGATCGTCGACGTCCAGATCTGCTCCGACAAGGACGACGTGCTGCTGACGACCGCGCGCGGCCAGTGCATCCGCTTTCCCGTCGATGACGTGCGCGTGTTCAAGGGCCGCGATTCGATGGGCGTGCGCGGCGTCGCGCTCGCCGAGGGCGATAGCGTCATCTCGCTCGCGATCCTCAATTCGTTCGACGCGAGCCCGGCCGAACGCGCCGCCTATCTCAAGCAGCGCCGCGCGGGAACCCAAGGCGAGGCGGACGAAGCCGAAGCAGCCGCCGAGAGCGAAGACGAAAATGGCGCAGAGCCGAATGGCGCAGACACGCTCGAGCCCGAGCGCTTCGAGGCGATGCGCGCGGCCGAGCAGGTAATCCTCACCATTTCCGAGAACGGCTACGGCAAGCGAACCTCGTCGTTCGAATATCGCCTCGCCGGGCGCGGCGGGAAGGGCGTCGCAGCCATGGCGGTCAACGACCGCAACGGCGCGCTCGTCGCCTCGTTCCCGGTGGAAGAGAGCGACGAGATCATGCTGGTGACGGATGGCGGACAGCTCATCCGGGCGCCGGTCGCCGGCATCCGCATCGTCGGCCGCGCGACGCAGGGCGTGATCGTGTTCGACACGGCGGATGAGGAACACGTCGTCTCGGTCGACCGCATTGGCGAGACGGGCGGCGAGGCCGGAGGCGACGAGGAAGCGGAGTAGCCCCTCCGCACGCGACGGAAACCTGCGTGTGGCATTTGGCCACAAGCTCGGCGGCGACTATACTTCCGGTCAGGAGAGAGCCGATGGGTGAAATTCTCGAACGTCCGCGAGCGCCGACGCGGCGCCGGCTTGACGTCGATGTCTACTACAGGATGTACGAGGCCGGCATCCTAACCGACCCTCGTCATGTCGAGCTGATCGACGGAGAGATCATTGACATG
>DATCEJ010000604.1:0-2018 GCA_036510135.1 Roseiarcus sp.
GAGAAAAGGGAGGATGGTCGATGGCCGCTCACGCCGCGCTGCGCAAGGTGACGCTGAACGCCGCGCGCTCGAAGGAATTTCCCGATGGCTCGATCCGGCACGGCTATGATTTCGTCGCGCCTTTGACCGGGGATGGCCACATCAATCTCGGGGACTGGAAGCAGCACCGTGGCGAGTGCTTCGCCCACCGCTTCTGGGGCAACGAGCCTGCGCTGCGCGGCCTCCTTGTCCATCACGCCGGCGGCCGTGGCGGCTCGACCTGGGCCTTCGAGTGGAAGGGGGGAACCAAGGACGAAGCGGAGGAGGAAGGTTTCCGCTTCGGCGACCACGCCTTCAAGGTCGGCGAGTACGTGTCGGTGCGCGAGGAAGAGGGCGAGCTTCTGACCTTCCGGGTGGTGAGCGTCGGCAACCCGTGAGAAAGAGCTGGCTGCGGTTGGATCAGCCGACCTCGCGAAGGAACGCGATCAGAGCCGCGTTGACCTCGTGCGCACGCTCCTGTTGCGTCCAATGGCCGCAGCCGGGCAGCATGATCGTTTTCGTGAGGTTCGGGACGAACAGCTTCAGGTTCGGGATCAGCTGATCCATCTTCGGGAATTTGACGACGAGGTCGCGGTCGCCCGCCATGTAAAGCGCCGGGGCCGTCACCTTCGCCCCGGCGAAGGGCGCGAGGAGGTCCCAATTGCGGTCGATGTTGCGATACCAGTTGAGGCCGCCGCGGAAGCCTGCGCGGGCGAATTCTCCGGCAAAGACATCGACGTCGCTCTCTGTGAGCCATGCGGGCAACGTTGGCGGATCGATCGTGCGGGTCAGAAAGCCGCCCGTTTTGGGAACCATGCCCGGCGCCCGATCGCCGAGCGCATTGTCGGACTTGCCCGGAACATCGCCCGACCCGGAATAGAGGAGCCGCCGGATCGTCGAGCGCGGATCGCGCCCGAGCTCCGCCTCCGCGACCCCCGGCGCCTGGAAATAGAGCTGATAGAAGAGCGATGATTCCGTCTGCGGCATCGCGCTCGTTGGCCGTTTGGACCCCCGAGGAATGAACGGCACGCTCAAGCCCGCGACGGCGCGAAAGCGGTCGGGCCGAAGAAGGGCGCAATGCCAGGCGACCGGCGCGCCCCAGTCGTGGCCGACGACGACGGCCTGCGGCGCGCTGACCGCGTCGAGCACGCCGACCATGTCGCCGACCAGGTGAAACAGCGTGTACTGGTCGATCTCCTGGGGCTGGCCCGTCTGGCCATAGCCGCGCATGTCGGGCGCGATGGCGCGATAACCGGCCTCGGCGAGCGCCTTCAACTGATGGCGCCAAGAATACCACGACTCCGGAAAGCCATGGCAGAAGAGCACGACGGGTCCGTTTCCGGCTTCAGCGAGATGAATGGAAATCCCATTTGCCTCGACGGTGCGATGGACGATCTCGGTCACGCGGCGCCTCCTCCGGGTTGATACGGGTCTACACGCATTCGATGACGACACGAACATGGCAAGCATCGGCGACGCTGCGCCCGTAAGCCCTATGGGCCTTGTTGTTCTGTTCGAGGCCCAACAAGGCGCCGGCGCTGGCAATAATGCGCCGTTGCGACTATTCTCCAGGCTTCCAATCAAAAGCGAAGTTCCCCCGTGACTCAACTCTCCGTCCGTCAGCGCCAAGGCCGCCTTTCGAACGATGCGGTCGCCGCGCTCAATTCCGATCTCGCCGCTCGCTTTGGCAACCGTTTCACGGCCTCGGAGGCGATTCGCCAGGCGCATGGGCACACGCTCACCTGGCTCAAGAACGAGCCGCCGGACGCCGTTGTCTTCGCCGAAGACAAAGAGGACGCGATCGATCTGGTCAAGCTCTGCGCTCGCCATGACGCGCCGATCGTTCCGTTCGGCGTCGGGTCGTCGCTCGAAGGCCATGTCAACGCCGCGCATGGCGGCGTCTCGCTCGACCTTTCGCGCATGAATAAAGTTCTCGCCGTCAACGCCGACGACCTCGATTGCGTTGTCGAGCCGGGCGTCACCAGGAAACAGCTCAATGA
>DATCEJ010000605.1:0-2229 GCA_036510135.1 Roseiarcus sp.
GCGCCGACACGGGGCCTCTGCATGAGAGTCGCCGTGACGCGATGCTCGGAGAAGCCCCGCCGCCGCTTGTCGCCGAGCCGGAGGATCGGTCTGGCGGCCGTTCGAATGGGCGCGAGCGCCGCAACGGGGCGCTCGCAAAGCTCATCGCCTTCGCCGGTCCGCGGAAGGCGAAAGCCGTGGCGCCGATCATGCAAGCGGAGAGCGCCCAAGCCAAGCCGGAGGATGGCGCCGAGATTCCGCTGGATGGCCGTGAGCGTCAAAAAGGCGCGCTTGCAAGGCTCATCGCCTCCGCCCGGCTGCGGAAGGCGGAAGCGCCGGCGGCGATCGTGGAAGCGGGGAGCGCCAAAGCTAAGCCCGAATCCGAGACGGCTCTGGGCAAGCGGGAGGATGAGGACGCAGGGACGGACGCGATTGTCGTCCGCGCCGCCGACGCAACGACGGTCGCGAACGAGGCGGAGATCGGCGTCGGAGGCGCGGAGCCGGCCACGGCCAAACCCCGGCGGCCGCTCTTGGCGCGCAAGGGCGCCATCGGAATTGTCCTCCTGACGGGGGTCGCGGCGGCGGCGATCATGGTTCTGAAGTGGCCGCATGCTTTGCATCCGCAACCGGTGGTGGAGCCGGGGATGCTCGCCGATCAGCCGACAAAGGTGATGGCGCCGTCCGCCGCCTTGGCGATGGTTCCGCCGAGGGAGGAGGCGAATGTCGCTGCCGAGCGGCCCCAGGTGCGGGCGACTCGGGGAGACGAGGTCCAGGAGGTCCTGTCGTTTAAAGAGGACAAGGCGACCGTATCCCCGCCGGCGGCTCCGGCCCCGACCCCCTCTCCATCCCGCGCATCTGTCATTTTTGCGAAACCGGCCGTCCCAATGGCCGCCCCGCCACCGCCCTCCGCCGTCCCGACGCCCTCGCCCGTCTCGTCCGTAGCGGACGGGCAACCGGCGAAAGTCGCGTCGGTCCCGACTCCCGTTCCCGCTCCGGCTCCCGCTCTTGTCCCGCCGGTCGCCCGTCAGCCTATCCCGGAAGCTCAAGAGCCTGGTCTTGGCGAGGCGGCGAAGATCGAGTCGCGCCTTGGCGAGCTCGAGGCGGCGATAAAGGAACGGTCGAGCGCGCCGGTTACGCGCGCCGATGTCGATAAGGCTGAGACCGTGATGTCGGACCAGGTCTCGCGGCTGGCCGCGCTCGTGAACCGTCTCACAGGTCAGGTGACGGGCTTGCAGGATGAGGTCCGGACCTTGTCGGAGGGCTCCGAGGCAAAATTGGCTGATCTGACGCGGCGAGTGTCGATGAGCGAGTCGAAGAGCGCGGTCGCGGCTGCGGAGCGGGCGAACGTCTCGCAGGGGGAGGACTCGGCTGCAACCTCAGACGCCAAGGTCGAAGGGCCGGCGGCGCAGGGCGTGCGGACGAGGGGCGGCGGCGGGGATCAGAAGCGCAACTACCACATTCAGGCCGCTTCACCTGGTCTTGCGATGCTGAGCGCAATTGACGGCGGCCCCGACGATCGGCCGCTCGAGGTCGCGCCCGGGACGGATCTGCCGGGCTACGGCAAGGTGCTTAGCATCGAGCAACATGGCCAGGCGTGGGTCGTGAAGGCCGATCGCGGGTCGATCGAATAGGCCAATCAACGGGGCGGCGCACGGGATCGAGGGGAACTCGACGATGCAAGGGCTGGTCAATTTTGCGAGCCAGGTCGGCGAAGCCTTCGCCATTCTGATTCCGACGTTCTGCTATCTGGCGGCTCTGGGCTGCTTTCTATTCGCCGTTTGGGGTTTCTGGATGCAATCGCATCCGCAAAATCCCTTTTTCGGCCGCCCGTGGATACCGTTTCTGTCGCTCGTGCTTTGCGGCGCCTTTGCGAGTTTCGACAAGATTCTCAACATGGCGCTTGCGACGGCCGGGTCGAGCGTCACGGCGTCGATCTCGTCGCTCTCGAGCTATACGCCGCCAGTCGTGCCGAGCGGCGCGGCGCTGATGGGCGCAAGCCCGAGCGCGACACTGGTCAATGTTGTGACGCTGTTCCAGGCGTTCTTTCAGAGTTTCGGAGCGCTGGTCGTGTTCTTCGCGCTTTTGAGCTGGCGTTCGGTCGTCAACGGTCAGGCCAATCGCAGTCAGGTGGGCTGTGTCGTGCAGTTCGTGTTTGGGATTATGCTGATCAACGTTCTCGCGATCACCAACGCGCTGGTCGCGATGTTCGTCGCCTGACGAAACGAGCGGGGGTCGAACGAGAAGCCGGGT
>DATCEJ010000606.1:0-6536 GCA_036510135.1 Roseiarcus sp.
GAAGCTCAGGATGCTCCTCAGCTGCGTTGATAGCCCCCGCCTACCAGACGACCGCCTTGAGTGCTTACAACTGCTCTCCTAGCCCGGATCGCTTTGGGGCCTCTACCCCCCACGGCCGATTCTGCGAGGGTTACGGGTCCTTCCTGCCGCCCCCTGGCCCATGCGCAGAGAGAGCGAGCGCCCTTCGGTTCGACCCGTTCCTGCTCTCCCGAGGTTCCCCCCATGACGAACACTGCCGTTTCCTCGGCCGCCTTCGCGGCCGAGCCGCTCCCTGCCGCGCCGACCGCTTCGGCGACAACCGACGCGCTGGTTCACGCCGCGCGGATCATTCTTCCCCATCTCGACCGAGACCAGCGCGTCGATGCACCGACGCTCCGAGTAGCCATGAAATCCGCTTACTGCGGTTCCGACGCCGGTGGCGCCTGGGATTGGAAGACCGCCTACGATTCCTGCGAGGCGGCGACGGTCCTGTTCCTGCGCAAATTCGGCCCCGCCTTGCAGGCGCGAGCGGTATCGCCCGCCGCCTTGCTGCCGATGCTGGCCAAGATCGCGGGGCTTCTCCCCACTCATACGCGCCGCTCCGAGGAGAGCCAGGCGCTCCAGCAGTTCTCAACGCCGATCACGCTCGGCCTCGCGGCCAGCGCCGCCGCCGCGATCACGCCTGCCGACTTCGTGCTGGAGCCTTCTGCCGGCACCGGATTGCTCGCCATCCTCGCCGAGTTCGCCGGCGGATCGCTCGTACTCAATGAACTGGCCGAAACGCGCGCCGGGCTGCTGGGGTGGGCGAAGAAGCTGATCGAGAAGAAACCCTTCAAGCTCGTCGCCGTGGCGCTCGCCAACAAGATGGCGCGCATCGCCTTCGCGATCTTGCGGAGCAAGACGGTCTATCGGGAAATTCCGGCGGAGCGGGCGTCGGTAGGGTTCGCGGCCGGGCTCAACAAGAGCCGGGCGGCAAAGGAATCGAGGGTGACCAAGAGGTGATGCGCAGGAAAGCGGATTGATCCCGAAGCCCGTGGCATTGTCTGCGCAGTCAAGCGCGCTGCTCTGATCGGGGCAACGGATCAGCGGACAACATCAGGGCCAGCGGATCCAATTGTCCGCGCGAAAGGTCGAAGACATGACCGCACCCACGACCCGCGCAACGCCAAAAATAGCCCTTGATCAGCGGGCGACATCCAGACATGACAATGCCGGTTGCCGCGCTTGCGCACGGCGCGCAACGGGGTGTCGTTGCTGACCGGTATGCGGCGCGCGAAACTCGCCGCCGGCCGGCCTCCAAGGGCGAGCGCCAAGCAATGGACAATCTGATCGAGTCGAGCCGTGCGCCGCGCCCAAGGCTTGAGGAGGTTGTCGTCGAAGCGTTCCGTGAAGATGCGTCGCCCGCACAAAACCGCCTTGCAGCGGAAGCGCCGGGCCTGGAGCGTCAGCACGACGCGCCGTCCCGCAATCGGCAAGTCCGCCAGGCGGCGAGGATATCGACTATGGACCCGGTCCGAAACCGCGCCACAGGACGGGCAGGCGCTGTTCACGCTCCTCGCGCGTATCGTAATGACGGCGCTATCGCGCCATCGCTCAACGCATCAACCGCGGAAAATCCAGTGGGGAGCAACTCTGTGGCGCGAAGAGACTGCATGGCGCTGATTCCCTCTCGAAACCAGGCCACACCGGCGCCTCAACTTCATCAAATGTGAGTCAGAGCCAAAATTGCACGCCGAAACACATTTTGAGAGCGTCATGCGTTCGGGGAGCAGTACGTCGAGCCCTGCTGGCACGGGAGGCTTACGGCTGCGTCTTCGGGGCACCAGCGTGCGTGCTATTCATCTCGACGGCCATTGCCGAGATTATTGGGCTTGCTGACGCGCCGCCTGCGAGTGAGAGACAGGTCGCCGCCGCTTAGCGGTGCCTGATTCACCGTTTGCTGCGCGATCGCGACGCCCAGCGTGAGGCAGGAGGCCACCTTCGCGGCGCCGCTCAAGGACGATCGCCGCAATCGGTGCGGTGGCATGTCGTCAAGCGAGTATGAGCCTGGCAGTCCGAATGTATGGGGCGGCGGCGGGGACAGGATGGCGGCCACACGCGGTTCTTTCGTTGCTTCAGGAGGTATTTCTAGTAGTAACTGCGGGCAGTTCACAAAACGCAGAAGTTGACGCAAGCCGCCCGACGCGGGCCCGTGCCTTGAACGTTGTGTCCTCCATCCAAGGATATGGGCGTCCCCTAAGCTTTCGGAATGAGAGTCGCAAGAGATCGGGCGCGGCCGCGCCCGGCGTGTCGGCTTCGTAAATCTCGCCCGCGATTTTTGCGTAGCCTACACGGAAGGACGTGTTCGCCTTGACCACTACGAGGTCGTACATCAACGGCTCGATCCCGAACCCGCGGTACAGTTGAGGATCACCGGGGCTCACGATCCCCTGGCAAACGAGAACGTCAAGGTTTCCGAATCGCAGGACAGCGCTTCGACCGATGCGTGAAATCCGGCCTCCATGCCCCACGAACTCCTGCCGAAACTCTCCGTCGTGCAACGAGCGCACATAGCCGATCGCCCTGATGCGGGCAGCGCTCACATCCACATGGCCTCCGATAGCGAACTCGGCCGATCCTCCGACGCCGACCTCGAAGGCCCGCGCGACCGCGGTGGGATCGCTTACTACTGTGGCGGACCGCGCCGTCGATCCTCGCTCGAGTAACCGCCGGGCCACCGCCATGCTGTCTCCTGGGGCGCCGGCGTTGGGAGAATCCGCTGAGTCGACGAGGATGACGGGTTTGGAAGCCGTTGGCTCCTCGGCGCGATCGATGATGGAATCAACGCTCGACAGCTTGGGAGTGAATGCGTGGCGCAATCCGTAGAGCCGCTCGGCCAGATCGCGTGCGTACCGCTCGGCTTTCTCAGGATCGTCGGCGATGGCGACCGTCGCCGAGTTCGGCTCCGAGACGTCAAGCCATGGCTGCATCTGGAAAATCGAGAAATCCAGCAGTTCTCCGCTATCGACCAAGCCCTGAGCATAGAGCGACAAATCTCGGAAGGGACCGGAGAGCGTGTTGTACGCCGAGGCGGACACCATCATGGGAACCGGCGACCAAGCCATCACAGGGGTAGAAGAGCAAGTCATCGCCATAAGACCCAGCCGCGCCGTACGGCGGCCCGTTTCTGCGAAGTCCACGTGCGGATAGGTATGGTAACCGCACATGATGTCGATCGTGGCCGCGAATGCCTCGGTGATGTACCCGTGCATGTCGAGTGACGCGGCGAGAACGCATCCGGACCGAACCAACTCGCGCACCTGTCGGACGATCTCGCCCTCGGCGTCGTCGAAATCCGTCGTTTGCAGCGCGCCATGAAACGAGAAGAAGACCGCATCCAGCGGCAGGTTTGCTTCCACCGCCGGCAACAGGAGCTTCAAAAACGCTTCCATTACCTCGGGTTCGGCGGGACCCCCGCTCTGGGCGCAAAACGCAGGGCCGAACACGATCTCCGGTCGGTATGGCGACGCCTCGAGGACCTCGATCATGCCGCTCACCGCGCATTCGACGCCCTTTAGCGTGTCGCGAACCTCATTGGGCTCGAGAAGCCAGCCGCTCTTCCAATGAGCAAGTCCCGAGAGCAGAGGATTGAAAGAGTTGCTCTCCTGCCGGATTTCCGTGATGAGAACCTTCATGACAAAAGGCTGTCCTGTTCGTCGCTTTGTCCGTTGAGGCTCTTGAAGATTTCAAGCAGCGCCGGATGGATCTCGCGGTAGGTCTTGCAAAGCCGGTCATAGACGGCGCGAGCATCGGCTTGCGGCTCGTACCGTTTGCATCCACCGCCCTGCGGGTCGAGCGTGAGCGAGGCGTTCGAGCCGAGGGTGCACCGATAGGCGCCGACCGCTCCGACGAATCTAGGAGCGTTAGGCACGGCCACCGTTCGGCCAAGCACGTCAGCAAGCATTTGCATCCATACCCAGCTCGACGCGCCTCCGCCCACAACTCTGACCTCGTCAAGGCGCCTGTGCGCTTGAGATTCGAACCATTCGATCGACATCCGGTGGGAGTAGCAGACGCTTTCCATCATGGCTCGAACCATATGACGCCGGTCGTGAACGGTCGTGAGGTTCAGGTAGACGCCTTTCGCATTCTTGGAGAAGGGAGGCAGTTCGCCCGTCAACCAATGCGTTGCGAGCAGGTTGCCGGATCCTGGCGGGATTTCCGCGACTTGCGCGTCAACATAGTCAAGGAATGCATCTCCCCGCTTCGCTCTTTCGAACCCGTAGACCTGATCGACGATCCAGTCGAAGGCGAGGCAGGCTGATTGCAAACAGTAGAGGGCGCCGTCATATCGGCGGTCGAGCGTCACCCTCAGGGAAGACTCGATTTTCTCGTCCGCCTCAAGCACGCAGAGCAACCAGGAAGACGTGCCGAGATAGATGTGAGTAGCGCCGGAGACGAGCGCATTGGCGCCGGCTGTTACTGCGGGAAGGTCGCCGAACCCTCCAAAAACAGGGATCCCAGCGGTCAGACCCAGATGCGCGGCAGAGGCTTCGGTAAGATGTCCCACAATCTCACCGGCCGCAGTCGAAGGAGGAAACTTAGCGATGTCGTCGGTGAGCCCGGCCGCAGCCAGAATCTTCGTGTACCGGCCCTGCAGCGCCGGCCGGTCCGACCGGATAAAGTCGTCCGACGGCTCGGTGACGACGGCGCTGGTCGCCATCCACTTGAGATAGGTATTTACGCCCATAATCCACTGGCTTGCTTCCCAGAGCTCCGGCTCGCAACGTTTAAGCCACATCAGACGCGGCCAGTATTCCTGGCCAGTTCCGATGAATTCCCCGGCGCACTCGTTCAGCTTGTCGGCTTCGGCCGTCGCGCGGCTGTCCATCCAGATCATCGCGTCACGCAAGACGTCTCCGTTCCTGCCGACCGGGATGATGCCTTTCCACGGAGCTACAAAGACGATGGAGCGAACGGCGTCACGGGAAAGGCCGCTTTGTTCCAGAGATCGCCTGCCTGCCTGAGCGCCCGCTTCCCATAGCAAGCGAGGATTCTGCTCGGCCCACCCGACCCTCGGTTGAAAGAGGGGATATCCTTCGTTCGCGTGAGCGACGATTCGGCCCGCCTTGTCGACAAGCGCGGCCTTCAAAGAGGTCGTGCCAAAATCATAGGTCATGACGAGGGGATGCAGCGCGTCTCCATCCATCTCAGATCCTTTGCTTCGTCAGGCGACGTGACCGCGTACGCTACCTTATGCATCGGGCTCAAGCGGAACCGCGGCGGCTGCCGTTGGCCACGCGACCGAAACGCCACCAGATTAAAGATGATCGTCTAGCCGCGCCCGGCGCATCGCCGGCGCTGTGCGAGATTTCCGCCGATGCCCCCGCAGAGTGTCGTTCGATGGCTCTCGGCACCAGACTGCCCCTTATCAGGCGCTCTCGAACACCCGCGGCAGAAAGCGGCCCTCGCGCGCGGCCGCTTCCCCCGCGAGATGGCAAGCGGCAAAATCGTTCGGGCCGCGGGGGAGCAGCAACGGGTCGTCGGATGCGCATGGGTCGAAGGCGAAGGGGCATCGGGTGCGGAAGCTGCAGCCCGGTGGAATTTCAATGGGGTCCGGCGGCTCGCCCTCCAGCAGGTAGGTCTCGGTCTTGTAGGGCTTCTCTTCGATGACGGGAACCGCGCTGAGTAGCGCTCGCGTATAGGGGTGCCCGGGATTGAAAAACGTCGCCTCGTTCGACGCGAGTTCGACGATGCGCCCGAGATACATGACGGCGATGCGATTGCACACACGTCGCACCATGCTGAGGTCATGTGATATGAATATGTAGGTGATCCCGTGACGGGCCTGCAGGCGCTCAAACAGCGCGAGCAGCTTTTTCTGTTCGACCTGATCGAGCGCCGACAACGTTTCGTCGAGGATCAACAGCTCGGGCTCCAGAACCATGGCGCGGGCGATGTTCACGCGCTGCCGTTGCCCGGCGCTCAAGCCGACCGGCAGGCTGTCGTGCACGTCGGCCGGCAGACCGACTTCGGCCATGGCGCTTCGCACGCGCTCGTCAATCTCCTTGCGGCTCAGGCCGCCGTGGACGCGCAGCGCCTCGGCGATCGTCCGGCCTATGTGCAGATGCGGCGGGATGGCGCTGTAAGGGTCCTGCAGTAGGAGCTGAAACCGCTTCCGCAGCCCCAGCACCTGCTTTGCGGACATATGCGCGATGTCCTGTCCCTTGAACAAAATCCGTCCGCGATCCGGCGCTTCAAGATGACTTAGCAGGCGGGATAGGGTCGACTTTCCACAGCCCGACTCGCCCACAATGCCGAGGTTTTCGCCCTTATAGGCGTCGAACGTCACGCCGCGCACCGCCTGCACGAGCTGGTGACCGAACAAACGATTGCGATCGCGCACCTTATACGCTTTCGTGACGTCCTGAACCGAGAGCACGGTCTCTGGCAATGCGGGCCGCTCCACCGCGTCGACGCTGGACACCAGCCCCGCTTCTCGCCAGATGCGCGGCACGTCGTCGATGAGCTGGCGGGTGTAGTTGTGCTGCGGCGCGGAAACCAAGCTCCGAACGGGC
>DATCEJ010000607.1:0-7676 GCA_036510135.1 Roseiarcus sp.
CGGCGCCAGATCCAGAGTTATAGCGGAAATCAGCCGGGCGACCCCGTCCGCGCGTCCGAAGCGATCATCAGTGCGGTTGAACAGGAGCATCCGCCGCTTCGGCTGCCGCTTGGCGCCTTCGCGTATGAAGCGATGGGAGCCGAGATCGAAGCCGTGCGCAAGGAACACGCCTCGCTCGAGGCGGCGGCGCGCGGCGCGGACTATCCGAAGATGAATTAGTATCCAGGATCAGAAGTCTCTTCGATTGTGAGTGAGCGTCAGCCCCTGCGGCGCGTTACGGCCTCATCCTTGAGGAGCGAGGCAAAGCCTCGCGTCTCGAAGGATGCTCCAGAGGGCGTGCTGGATGCGTCCTTCGAGGCCGCTTCGCGGCGCCTCAGGACGAGGCGGTTGGATAAGATACGCAGAATCACAAACAGGGATGTTAGGCGCGCAACGCGAATCGGGCGCCGCGCCGTGGAAAAATCGCGGCGGCTTAGGAGGCGCAGATGGCGGACCCGTTCAGCCTCGAACGTTTTGTCGACGCGCAGGCGCCGGTCTATGATGAGGTTCGTCGAGAGCTCATGGCCGGGCGGAAGCAGAGCCACTGGATGTGGTTCATGTTTCCCCAGATCGCGGGACTCGGACAGAGCCCCATGTCGATCCGGTTCGCAATCGCATCGCTGGACGAGGCGAAAGCCTATATGGCGCACCCGGTCCTCGGCGCGAGGCTTAGGGAATGCGCGCGGCTCACGCTCAACGTGGCGGGCAAGACCGCGCGCGACATCTTCGGCTCGATCGACGAGATAAAATTCCGCTCGTCCATGACCCTGTTCGCCCGGGCCGCGCCGGACGCCGGCGTCTTTCAGCGCTGCATCGACAAGTATTTCGCCGGCAGCCCTGACCCAGCGACGCTCGCCAGGGTGTAGGGACCTGCGGTCAGGGCGAGCCGGAAAAGCACGCAACATTGTGTTGCGAAAATCCGATGCGTGTGTGCTATTGGCTTCCCAATCACCGGCCTAATCCGTTGCGCTCTCGTGCGGCGCAGCTCCAAATCGAGTCGGCGTTTCGGGGCGCATGGAAGCAAGGGGAAATTTTTTACTTCAATCGGCTATAACCAATTGAAAAGGCTCGATTCTGGAGAATAAACGATAGTAAAAGTAAGCTATTTTCCTATCACTTACTAACGTTTAGGCGCGTTTATGAGCGCTTATTGACGTGTTTGACCGGCTGCGCCGAACGCGGACGGATTGCTGTGTCTTGTCGAAAAGCGACGCTGAGCGGGATTGAAGCGCCCCGCGTTTTGGCTCACTCATGGGCGCCCGCAATCGAGCCTTAAACGATGATCGCCGCGCCCACCCCCGTCTTCTCCCAGCGCCACCTCCTCGGCGTCGATCACCTGTCGCGAGAGGAGATCGTGGCCTTGCTCGATCTCGCCGACGAAGCGGTGACGATCTCGCGGCAGGTCGAGAAAAAGCGCGCGACCTTGCGCGGGCGCACCCAAATCAATCTGTTCTTCGAGGCGTCGACCCGCACGCAATCGTCGTTCGAACTTGCCGGCAAGCGGCTCGGGGCCGACGTGATGAACATGGCGGTCGCGGCGTCGAGCGTCAAAAAGGGCGAGACGCTGATCGACACCGCGATGACGCTCAACGCCATGCGGCCCGACATTCTCGTGGTGCGCCACCATCACGCGGGCGCGGTGCATTTCCTGGCCCGCAAAGTCGATTGCTCGGTCGTCAACGCCGGCGACGGCGCGCATGAGCATCCGACCCAGGCGCTGCTCGACGCGCTGACCATCCGGCGCAATCTCGGCCGCATCGAGGGGCTCACCGTCGCCATCTGCGGCGATATCCTTCACTCGCGCGTGGCGCGCTCGAACATTCTGCTGCTCAGCAAACTGGGCGCTTATGTCCGGGTCGTCGGGCCCTCGACGCTTCTTCCGTCGGGCGTCGAGCGCATGGGTGTCGAAGTCGCCCATGACATGCGCTCAGGCCTCAAGGACGCCGACATCGTCATGATGTTGCGCCTGCAGCGCGAGCGCATGAGCGGCGCCTTCGTGCCGTCGGCGCGCGAGTACTTTCGCTATTTCGGGCTCGATGAGGAGAAGCTCAGTTACGCCAAGCCCGGCGCGCTGGTCATGCATCCGGGGCCGATGAACCGCGGCGTCGAGATCGACACCCTGGTCGCCGACAGCGCGCAATCGCTCATTCGTGAGCAGGTGGAAATGGGGGTCGCCGTGCGCATGGCGGTGCTGGAAGCGTTGGCGCGCAACATCCCGAACGCATGACCCCGGTTCAACGACCCCCGAATACCTGGGCGCGCAGTTCGCTAGAGACGATGAGCAGCCTGGTCAATGTCGAGGGCTCGGAATCGGCGATGGATCCCACGGCGGCCGGAGCATTATCGCCCGATTCGCCGCCGCCTCTCAGCGCCATCGGATCCGAAGCTGAGGAGCCGCCCAGGGCCAGCGAATCCTCGCCGCCCTCGGGATGGTCGCTCGTCGCGGGGCGATCGAAGCCAGCCTCGTTGACCGTCGCAGGAACGTCAGACCCCTTCCCGCCGTCGATCTGCGAAGGAATCGCAATGGTCTCCGACCAACCGGCTCCGAGGGTAACCGCGTATGCAGCCGCAGCCAGCGCCGCGGCTGAAAAGGCCGCCTTGCAGTTCATAAGTCCCTGCCCGTATTTGGATTGCGCCGCCGGACCAAGCCAAGACAGCATTGATTGTTTTTTCAGTATATTGGAAAGCAAAAGGGCCGTCAATCTGCTGGCTCGTTGATCTCTTTGGCTGCCGCGAGCTTATTTACACGCATCTTTCGCACTTGCGAGAGATACAATCTCTTGGTTGTGCTTACATACCGGCGGTCCGTTGCTGTGCCATTTCTCTTCCTCTGCTAGGCCGGCGGTCCGGCATTATCCGTGTCGCGTAGCGGCTCACCGCCGAGCACGTATCGCGAGAACGCCAAGGCCTGTCGCGCCGCTTCATCCATCTGGGCTTCGTCGGCGTTGTCGCTGAGATCACGCCAGACCCTGATGTCGCTCCCGACCTGACCGCCCATCTTCACGAACGGCTCCATGACGACTGCGCCTGAATATCCGATCTCGCGGAGCGCCGTGCCGATTTCGTGCCAGGGCAACCCGCCCTTGCCGGGAACGCGCCGGTTGTTTTCGCCGGTATGGAAATGGCCGAGCAGCGGGCCAGCCGTGCGGATGGCCTTGCCGAAACTATCCTCCTCGATGTTCATATGGAACGTATCGAGCATGACCTTGACGTTGGGCTTGCCGACCTCGCGGACGAACGCAACCCCCTCTTCGGCGGTGTTGAGGACATGGTTCTCGAACCGGTTGAGCACTTCGAGGCACAGGTTGACGCCAAGATTGCCCGCAAAATCCGCGAGGCTCGAGATACCCTCCAGGCCTCGCGCCCTGTCTCCGGGCTTGTCCACGGGTTTGGAATAGTCGATCGGCCAGTAGGAGTGGAGAGCGCCGCCGATGACATGGATCTCGAGTTTGGCAAGGTTGGTCAGCGTCTCTTCGAAAAAGGCGCGCCCCGCTTTTCGGATCGCTGGGTCGGCGGAAGACAGGTTTCTCTGCTGGGATGGACCCAGGCCGGCGGTGATCGTGACGCCGTTGTCTCGGGCGGCGCGGGCAACGTCGGCGATATGCGCGGGGCTGTACGTGTTCAGGTGATGAGCGGCGATTTCGATGACGTCGAAACCGAGCTTGGCGACTTTCTCGACGTATTTCAGGCAGTCGGCGCTCCATTCCTGCTCCCAGTACGAGTAATAAATGCCGAATTTCAATTGCGTCTCCATGGCTGAAGGGAAGCCTCATCGCCACTCAGGCTTACGAAGCTGGCTCCGAATGCGCCCCGACAATATGGGCGACGACGGCGTTCATGCTGGTGTCCCGCGTCGCGTCGTCGGCGATGACCTGGCCCTGGCGCAAGACGACGATGCGGTCCGAGACCGAGAACACGTCGGTCAGCCGGTGGCTGATCAGAATCACGGAAATGCCGTCCTTCTTGAGCGCACGGATGAGGTCCAGGACATGCTCGACCTCGCGCACGGCGAGCGCCGCCGTTGGCTCGTCCATGATCACGAGCTTGGGATTGAAGGTAAGCGCGCGGGCGATCGCGACCGACTGCTGCTGGCCGCCGGAGAGCTGGCCGGTCATCTGGGACACGGAGGGAATGCGGGCGCCGAGCCGCGCGACCATCGCTTCGGCCTCGTTGCGCATGCGGTTCGTATCGACGAGCCTCATCCCCAAGACGGAGCGCGTGAGCTCGCGGCCAAGAAAAATATTCGAAGCGACGTCGCGCATGCGGGCAAGCGCGAGGTCCTGGTAGATCATCTCGATGCCGGCCTCGCGAATGCGACCTGGATCCTTGCCCACGATGGAGACGCCGTCGAAGCGGATCTGGCCGGCGTCGGGACGATGGACGCCGGTGATCGTCTTCATCAGCGTCGATTTGCCTGCGCCGTTGTCGCCAACGAGCGCTACCGCGCTGCCCGCCTCGACGGAAAACGTGACGCCGCGCAGAGCGTCGATGGCGCCAAAAGATTTGCGGACGTCCCTGAGTTCAAGAAGGCTCATCGACGCCAGCCTTCCTTGCTATTGATGCGGTCGAGCCAGACTGCGAGGATTAGCACCGTGCCGATGGCAATTTGCTGATAGAAAGGCCGCACAGCCATAAGGTTCAGCCCGTTCTGCAGCACCCCCATGATCAGTGCGCCGATCAACGTGCCAAGAACGCTGCCCCGGCCGCCAAACAGATTCGTGCCGCCGAGAATGGTCGCGGTGATGGCCGTCAGCTCATAGTTCAGCCCCGCGGTCGGCTCGCCTGAATTGATGCGGGCGGCGAACAGGAGACCGGCAAGACCGGAGAGCAGGCCGGACAGGGTGTAGATCAGAACTTTCATCCGCTCGACGCGGACACCCATCGCGCGCGCCGCGCCTTCGTTGTCGCCAATGACCTGGGCGTAGACGCCAAAGCGCGTCTGCGCGAGCAGTACATGCGCGACCAGCGCGGTGAGCAGAAGGATAATGACCGGGGTCGGCACGCCAAACGGGCGCCCCTGTCCAAGCCAGACGATCTCAGGCGGGAGGCCATAAATCGAAACGCCGTTGCTGAGAACAAGCGCGAAGCCGCGCGCCACGCCCAGCATGCCGAGCGTGACGATGAACGGCGGGATCGCGCCCTTGGTGATAAGGAACCCATTCACGGCGCCCGTGAATGCGCCCATGGCGAGGCAGCCCAGGACGCCCGCCCACCAGGGGAGTTCGAGGTTGGAGGTCAGCATCGCGCCCGCGACGCCCGAGAGCGCGAGGATCGATCCGACCGAAAGATCGATGCCCGCGGACGAAATGACAAATGTCATGCCGATCGCCAACGTGCCGAACACCGCTGTCGAGAGCAGGATGTTGAGGATATTGGAGACGGAGAAGAAGACGTTCGACAGCATCGCCATCACGATGCAGAGAACCGCGAGTACGATCAGCGATTCGAGCCGCACCGCGGCTCCGCTGGCGAAGCGCGCGCGCCAGGAAGGAGGCGCGGCGCCCGTTGACGCCGAAGTCATCAGGCCATCCTCAAATCAACGGGCGGGTCAGGCGACCGGCCGGGCGGAGCCGTTGGGCTTACTTGACGTATTGCAGCATCGGATCCTTGTTCGCCTCGAGGACCTCCTTGGTCAGAACCAGGGTCGGGACATTGATTGTCTCTGGAACTTTGTCGCCTGCAAGGAGCTTTTTTACGTTCTCGACCGCCTGCATGCCGACAAGGTAGGGCAGTTGCGCGACCGAGGCGTTGAGCCGGCCCGCCTTGATCGATTTGACCGCGTTGGAGTTGCCGTCGACGCCAATAACGATGAGCTTGTCCTTGCCCGCCGCGCGCGCTGCCTCGACCGAACCCAGCGCCATGTCGTCATTGGCGCAGAAGATGGCGACGAGATCCGGAGTGCGTTGCAAGGTGTCGTTGGTGATGTTGGCGGCCTTCAGGCTGTCCCAGTCGCCCGGCAACGAAGCGGTGATGTTGAGGCCCGGCGCTTGTTTTTTTAACTCTTCGGCGAAGCCGTGCGCACGTTTCTCTCCAGTGATGTTGCCGGAAAGGCCTTCGATCACCAACACGGGGCCCTTGGCGTCCTTGCCGAGCACGCTGACCAGATAGTCGGCGCCTTTCGCGCCAGCCGCCTCGTTGTCCGAGCCGATATGGAAAGCGATGTCGACGCCAGCCTTTTTGGTGATGGCGGGATCGAGGTTGTTGTCCAGGTCGACGACCGGAATCTTCATCTCGTTCGCCTGCTTGAGGCAGGGCAAGAGGATGGTCGAATTGATTGCGGCGGTGATCATGGCCGCCGTCTTCTTCTGCAGCATGGTGTTGCAGGCGTTGAGCTGCGGCTCGGCGGCCTGGTCGGATTCGACCGCGTCCAGAAAGATCTCGACGCCGGCGTTCTTTCCGCCCTCGTCCACGCCCTTCTCCATCGCGCCCCAGAACGGGTTGGAAAGCGTCTTCATCAAGACGCCGTAGACCGGCTTATCGGCGGCGAAAGCGGTCGATGCCGTGAGGCCGAGCGCGAGCGCCGCGATTGAGGCAGCTAAACTCGAACGTTTGAACATGTCTCACTCCCTTGATGTTTTGGCGTTCATCGGACTTCCGCGACGGCCTTGAGCCGGGGGCGGGCGAGTCCAGTCGATTCCCGCACCTTGAGAGTGCAAGGAAGTTCGATCCTCTCGACGTCGCTCTCCGCTTCGCCCTTGAGGCGTCGCATCAGGAGGCGCCAGGCAGTGGAAGCGAAATCGTCGACCGGCTGCGCGACGGTGGTCAGATAGGGGCTCAGCGCCGACATCCAGTCGAAGTCATCGAAGCCGACAATCGACACGTCGCCAGGGATTCCGAGGCCGAGACCGCGCACGGCCTTGATCGAGGCCAGGGCGCAAACATTGGTAAGGGCGAAAATCGCGGTCGGTCGATCGGCGCGGTCGAGTTCGTGTTCGATCGCGCCGCGCAAGCTCTCGAGATCATGGCCGCCGTAGATAACGCGGTCGCGCCCGTCGAGACTGGCCTCGCTGAGCGCGCGGCGGCAACCGCCGATCCGCGCCTCGATATTGTCGAGACGCTTCGAATGGGTGAGAACGGCAATGTCGCGATGTCCGAGATCGATGAGGCAGCGCGCCGCGGCATAGCCGCCGGCGAAGCAATCGGCGCGCACGGTGTCGAATCCGGGCGCGTCGGCCCCCCGGTCGATCAGCACCGCTGGGGGCATGCGCGAACCGTCCGTGCCACCCTTGAGCGCGGGCATCGACTCGTCGCCTACGGGAACCACGATCAGCCCGTCGATGCGGCGGGCGACGAGCGCCTCGATGCGGCGGCGCTCGTTCGCAGCGTCCTCGTTGGTGGAGACGATGAGAAGATCATAGCCGTCGCGTTCGGCGAAGGCTTCGACCCCGTTCACGAGGCTGGCGAAGAAGACATTGGTGATGTCGGGGACGACCATGCCGACCAGGCGGGTGGACCGGCCGCGAAGAGCGCTGGCTGCGGGGTTGAGCCGATAGCCGAGCGCCTCGATCGCTTCGAGCACCTTGGCGCGGCTCCCTTCACCGACAGGTCGGACGCGGTTGACGACGTTGGAGGCGGTCGCGACGGAAACCCCCGCGCGGAGCGCGACGTCGCGAATGGTGGGCGCTCTCCCCATCGAC
>DATCEJ010000608.1:0-3500 GCA_036510135.1 Roseiarcus sp.
GGTTCCTCGATCATTGGCGGCCTTTTGGATCAGTGTAAAGCGGGGTTAGGTTGGGCGCCTTGCGGCCGCCGATAGAAATGCACGTCCCGCCCGGCCGGGCAACCACCGGTCAAGTTCAGACCGTTCATGCGCGCATTTGACACCCGCGCGAGGGTCGTCAACATTGGCGTTCAGGAAAAAAGAAGAATTTCTCCAGGCTACAGGGCCTCGGGATTTGGTCAACTGAGTCCATCGCCTTCGCGTCGGATTCATTGCGAACGGAGATCGGCAATGACGCAATTCGACAAACTCGCTTTGACCCGACGTGGCGCGCTCAAGGCAGGGTTGGCCGGGGCTGTCGCTTCGGGCGCTATGTTCGGCGGGACAAGCGCCGCCTTCGCCGACGATACGCTGGCGGAGATCAAGAAGCGCGGCGTCCTTTCGACCGCGACCGAAATGCAGTTCCCGCCGTTCGATATGTCCGACAACGGAACCTACAAGGGATTGAACCGCGATCTCATCGACGCCGTCGGCAAGCAGATGGGGCTCAAAGTATCCTATCTCGATTTGCCCTGGACCAGCATTCTGCCTGGGCTTGAAGCGAAGAAGTTCGATCTCTGTATCGCGCCCGTGACCATCACCAAGGAGCGCATGAAGCATTACGCTTTCACTGTGCCGATCGCGGACGCAACTGCAGCGCTCATGAAGCGCGCCGGCGACAAGAGCATCATGAAGCCCGACGACATCGCTGGGCGAACAGTCGGCGGTCAGAAGGGCACTTCCCAGCTGGCGCAGCTCAAGGCGTTTGCGGCCAAACTGCCGAAGCCCGTCGAAGTCAAGGAATATGTCGACAACAACCAGTCCTATGCGGACCTCGCGGCAGGGCGCATCGACGCCTCGGTCAATTCGCTGCCGAACCTGGCTTACGCCGCGCAGCAACGCTCAGACGCGTTCGCAATGGTGATGCCGCCGTTCGGCCAGCCGACCTATTTCTCCTGGGTTGGTCGGCTCGACGATAAGACGCTGATGGACGCTATCAACGCCGCGATCCTTGCGGTCGAGGCCGACGGGACGATGGCGAAGATCCAGAAGACCTGGTTCGGACAGACTATGGACCTGCCGAAGACGGTGCCCGAGCCTTCCATCTGACGGCCGTTCGAACGGAGGGGCAACTGAGATCCTTCGAGACGCGCCGCTTATGCGGCGCTCCTCAGGATGAGGATTTGTTCCGGCGCGGAGTCCACCACCACCTCGTCCTGAGGCGCCGCGGAGCGGCCTCGAAGGACGCGACCGAGGGATCCGAGGCCCCGCCGGTAGGCTTGGCGAGAGCCCGATGAAACCCGAGGTCATCCTCCACGCGTTCGGCTATCTCACGCGGGCGGCGGCGACGACGGTGGCCGTGTCCTTCGCCGGCATTGTGTTCGGATTCGTGATCGGCGCGCTCGTCTGCGTTGCGCGCGTTTCGCCGCGCCCCTGGCTCAGGCGTCTTGGCGGAGCCTATGTCAGCGTGTTTCGCGGCGTTCCGTTGCTCGTGCAACTCCTGTTCGTTTACTATTTTCTCGCCGAATACGGGCTCGACGTGCCGGCGATCGTGGCCGCGGTCGGCGCCCTTGCGCTGTCGTCGGCGGCCTATCAGGCGGAGATTTTGCGCGGCGCGCTGAACGCAGTGCCGCGCGGGCAGGGCGAGGCGGCGACCGCGCTCGGCTTCTCCGGCCTCGATATCTGGCGGCGCGTTCTTCTGCCGCAGGCGCTCAAGATCTCGACCCCGCCGCTCATCAACGAGTTCATCCTCCTGATCAAAGCCTCGTCGCTTGTTTCGGTGGTCGGCATCGCCGAGCTCACCCGCGTCAGCATGAACATCGCCACCCAAACCTATCGGCCGCTCGAAGCCTATGTTGGCGGGGGCCTGTTCTACCTTGCAATCAACCTTTGCCTCGCAGGCCTGGGCGCCGTGGCGGAGCGGCGACTGGCGGGGGCAGGCGGCTGATGAGCCTGGACCTCGTCTGGCGCTATGCGCCTTCGCTTCTGAGCGGTTTCGGCGTCACCATCCTGTGCTGGGCCGCGGGCAGCATGCTCGGCCTCGTCCTCGGATTTGCGATTGCGCTTCTTCGCCGGCTCCGAATTCCGCCGCTCAACGGACTCATCAGGGCGTTCATCGAGCTGTTCCGCGGCACGCCGTTCCTGCTTCAGCTCTTTCTCATCTACGCCGGCGGCCCATCGATTGGGCTCAGGCTCAGCGCCACAACGGCTGGCATCCTGGGCCTTGGCCTTTACGCGTCGGCTTATTTCGCCGAGATCTTTCGCGCCGGCTTCGCAGCGGTGCCGGTTGGCCAGATCGAGGCGGCGGCCAGCGTCGGCATGACGCCGTTCGACACGATGATACGCGTCATGCTGCCGGGGGCGCTCATCGCCGCCGTTCCCGCGATCGTCAACATGCTGATCATTCTCACCAAGGAGACGGTGGTGCTGTCGATCATCACCGTGCCCGAGCTCATGTATCAGGTGCAGACAATGGCGGCGGAGACGTTCACGGCGTTCGACGCGATCTTCGCCATGGCGATCTTCTACTGGCTTCTGGTCGAAGCGGTGTCGCGCTTTGGCTCCCGGGTGGAAACGCGGGTGACGGCGTTTCTCGCGCATGAGGCGAGAGCGTGAGCGCGCCGATGATCGAGCTTGTCAAGGTTAGCAAGAGCTTCGGCTCGCACCAGGTTTTGCGCGACGTCGATCTTTCGGTCGGGCGCTCGGAGGTCGTGTGCCTGATCGGCCCCAGCGGGTCGGGCAAGAGCACGCTGCTCCGATGCGTGAATTTTTTGGAGCCGTACGATTCCGGCGACCTTCGCATCGACGGCCGGCTGATCGGCTATGAGGACTTGGCCGGCGGCCCGCGCCGCCCGATGGCGCCGCGAACCTTACGCGAGATGCGGCGCGAGATCGGCATGGTGTTCCAGCACTTCAATCTTTGGCCGCATATGACGGCGCTCAGCAATGTCGCCGAGCCGCTCCGGCGGGTACGGGGACTCGCAAGCCGCGAAGCGGCCGATCGCGCGATGGCGATGCTGACCCGGGTCGGGCTCGCCGCCAAGGCCGACGCCTATCCGTCGCGTCTCTCGGGCGGCCAGCAGCAGCGCGTCGCCATCGCCCGAGCGCTGGCGATGCAGCCTCGCCTGATGCTGTTCGATGAGCCAACCTCGGCGCTCGACCCCGAACTGGTCGGCGAAGTGCTGGAGGTGATGAAGAGCCTCGCGACCGAGGGCATGACGATGCTCATCGTTACCCACGAGATGGGCTTTGCCGCTCATGTCGCTGGCCGCATCGCCTTTATTGACGAGGGCCGCATCATCGATGAAGGTACGCCGCGCCGCGTGTTCCACGAGAGCCCGGAGCCGCGCGTGCGACAATTCCTGCAGACCTATCACGACCGCAACAGTTTCTGAGGGATTCACCCTCCCACGTATGGAAGGGCCATCGCGGGCGGGAAGGCGGCCGCCTCCTTGCGGCGCTTAGCTCTGCGCCGCCCTTTC
>DATCEJ010000609.1:0-2387 GCA_036510135.1 Roseiarcus sp.
AGCTTGCGCGCCTCCTCGGGCAGCATGATCGGAACCCCATCACGGATCGGATAGGCAAGCCGTGCGGCGCGCGAAACAAGCTCCTGCCGAACAGGATCGTAAGTGAGCTCCGCGCGCGTCATCGGGCACACCAGGATCTCCAGGAGGCGAGCGTCGACTTTAGGCCCGGCCGGCTCGCTTGCCGGCATGCGCTTGTCCGCGTCATCGCTCATGCCCACCTCCGTCATCCGGCGTCGCCCGTCCCGAAGGACGGCGTCCTTCAGGACGCCCGTTCGCCCGCCACCTTCTCCCGGAGGGGAAGGGAAGGGGACACCGCCAAGCTGATCGAAGTCAACTCAGAAGCGCAAAGCCGCGACCTGACGCACGCCATCGATCTCACTCACTTTCGCTACGACCTCAGGAGGCGCGGTCCCGTCGATCGAAACGAGCGCGATCGCCGAGCCTCCCTGTTCGTCGCGCCCGAGGGCGAAGGTCGCAATATTGACGCCCGCGTCTCCCAGAAGGCCAGCGAAGCGGCCGATGAAGCCCGGCTTGTCCTCGTTGGTGACATAGATCATCGAAGGGGTGAATTCGGCGTCGACCTTGATCCCCTTGATCGAGAGGATGCGCGGCTTGCCGTCCTGGAAAACAGTCCCGCCGATCGCGCGCCTTTGCTGTCCCGTTTCGACGGTCAGTGTGATGAAGCTCTCGTAATCGCCAGTTGCGGCGCGAGTCATTTCCTCGATGACGATGCCGCGACTGGCGGCGACGGTAGGCGCGGAGACTACGTTGATATCGGCCAGCGAGGGACGCAAGAGGCCGGCGATCGCGGCCGACGTCAACGCCTTGATTTTGAGCTCGGCGACCGCGCCCTCGTAAGTGAGCGTGACCTTCTGGATCGGCGTCTGGGTGAGTTGGCCGGCGAATGAGCCGAGACCTTCCGCCAAGGCGATAAACGGCTTGAGCTTCGGCGCCTCTTCGGCCGTGATCGAGGGAAAGTTGATCGCGTTCGAAATCGCCCCCCGCGTCAAATAGTCCGACATTTGCTCGGCGACCTGAAGCGCCACGTTTTCCTGCGCTTCGTTCGTCGAGGCGCCGAGATGGGGCGTAGCGATGAAGTTTGGATGGCCAAACAGCGGGTTGGCCGTCGCCGGCTCCTCGATGAAGACATCGAAAGCCGCGCCCGAAACATGACCGTTGTCGAGCGCCGCGCGCAATGCGGCCTCGTCAACAAGGCCGCCGCGGGCGCAATTGATGATGCGAACGCCAGCCTTCGTCTTCGCCAAATTCTCCGCCGAGAGGATGTTGCGGGTCTGCGCCGTCAACGGCGTGTGCAGCGTGATGAAATCGGCGCGCGCGAGGAGATCGTTAAGTTCGAGCTTTTCGACGCCAAGCTCCTGGGCGCGCTCGGCGCTCAGGAACGGATCGAAGGCGACGACCCGCATCTTCAACCCCAAGGCCCGCGAGGCGACGATCGCGCCGATGTTCCCACAGCCAATGATTCCGAGCGTCTTGCCGGTCAGTTCGACTCCCATGAAGCGGTTCTTTTCCCACTTTCCCAGCTGGGTCGAGACGTCCGCGCTCGGGATCTGCCGGGCGAGCGCGAACATCAACGCGATCGCATGCTCGGCAGTGGTGATCGAATTGCCGAATGGCGTGTTCATCACGATCACGCCGCGAGCGGTGGCGGCCGGAATGTCGACGTTGTCGACGCCGATGCCCGCGCGGCCGACGACCTTCAGCTTCGCCGCACGTTCGAGCAGCTTGGCTGTGACTTTGGTGTTGGAGCGAATGGCGAGCCCGTCATAGTCGCCAATGATCTTGGCGAGCTCCTCCTTGTCGAGACCCGGTTTGACGTCGACCTGGACGCCACGCTCCTTGAAGATCGCGACTGCGGCGGGGGAAAGCTTATCGGAGATGAGAACACGGGGAGTCATGGTTATTGTCCCGGAATGTCGGCCGTGACGGCCGCGAAAATGAAACGGACAGCCGCTTGTCTGTGTCATGCCCGCGAAAGCGGGCATCCAGAGCGAGGCCGGAGGCGACAGCCTGGACCCCCGCTTTCGCCGAGGCCCAAGTCTCAGGCCGCTTTGGCGAGCTTGCTCTTCTCGAGGAGAAACGCGTAGTCGAGCCAGTGCGTCAGCGCCTCCACATCGGCCGTTTCGACCGTCGCGCCGCACCAGATGCGCAAGCCAGCCGGCGCGTCACGATAAGCGCCGATGTCAAACGCGACCTTTTCCTTCTCAAGTAAGCTCGCCAGGCCCTTGGCGAAACCAGCCTGGGCGTCGGCGGTTAGGGCAGCGACCGAGGGGTCAACGACTTTGAGGCAGACGCTGGTGTTCGAGCGTGTCTCGGGCGCGCTGGCGAGGAAATCGATCCAATGCGTGCGCTCGACCCAGTCAGCAATC
>DATCEJ010000610.1:0-3163 GCA_036510135.1 Roseiarcus sp.
CGTCGCGCTTGGCTGTGTCGTGCGGGGCGAAACCTTTCATTTCGAGATCGTCGCCGGCGAGTCCGCGCGCGCGCTGATGGACATGTCGGTTGAACGCCGCCTTGCGCTCGGCAATGGCATCCTCACCACCGAGACGATCGAGCAGGCCGAGGAGCGGGCCGACCCGGAGCGCGGCGACAAAGGCGGCGACGCTGCGCGGGCGGCGATTGGCCTTGCTCATCTCGCCCGTCGGCTCGTCAACCGATGAAACGGTCCGACAAGCGTTCGGCGGCCCGGCTCGCGGCCTCGCAGGCGCTCTACCAGATGGAGATCGCCGGCAAGGGCGTCGACGAGATCCTGGCCGAATTCGAGACCCACTGGATGGGCCGCGAGATCGAGGGCGACGCCTATAAGCCCGCCGATGCTGCGTTCTTTCGCGATGTGGTCTCGGGCGTGCTGCGCGATCAATTGCCGATTGATCGTAGCCTCGACGAGACGCTCGCCGAAGGCTGGCCGCTTCGGCGGGTCGAAGCGCTCATGCGCGCCATCTTGCGCGCGGCGCTTTACGAATTGCGCAGCCGCCCGGACGTGCCGGCGCGGGTGGCGGTGACCGAATATGTGGACGTCGCCGCGGCTTTCTTTGGTCCCGAGGAGAGCGGCATGATCAATGCCGTGCTCGACGCGCTCGCACGGCAGACGCGACCGGCTGAGTTCGCGTCGAACCCTTAGCTGGCCGGGGGTGTGGCCGACTCCAGGGAAGCCGGAAGCGCGCGCGTCGGGGGCGCGCATTCAACGGACGCGCGCCCTGAGCAGCATTTTTAGTTCCGCGCCTTAATGTTTTCAGTGCGTTACTGCCCCTTTTAGTTCCGCACTTAAAGTGGGTGCGTTTGGGCTGATTGTCGACTGCATTAGCATAATACATTAGTAAATTTGCGCCTCTGCCAAAAGCAACTCGCTCTAGCCCGACCCCGAGCGCCGGATCCATTCGTCCTCGTCGACCGTCTCAACGCCCAATTCCCGCGCCTTGGCGAGTTTCGAGCCGGCGCCGGGTCCGGCGACGACGAGGTTGGTCTTGGCCGAGATCGAGCCCGAGACCTTGGCTCCGAGCCGCTCGGCGACCGCCTTGGCTTCGTCGCGCGTCATCTTTTCCAGCGAGCCGGTGAAGACGATCGTCTGGCCGGCGAGCGGGTGGCCGGCGGCGACCGCTTCCATGGGCTCGATCGTCACTTCTTTGACGAGGGCGTCGAGCGCCGCCTCGTTGCGCGGCTCGGCGAAGAAATCCGCGATCGCCTCGGCGACGACCGGCCCGATTCCTCCGACGCCGGACAGTTCCTCCGCGGCGTTTTCCGCCCGCGCGCCGGCGCGCAAGGATTCCCAGTCGCCGAAATGGCGCGCGAGGCGCCGCGCATTGGTCTCGCCGACATGGCGGATTCCGAGCGCAAAGAGGAAGCGGTTGAGCGGGACCGTGCGCCGCGCGTCGATGGCGTTGAACAGGTTGCGCGCCGAGGTCTCGCCAAACCCCTCCCATTCGCGCAAAGGCGGATGGCCCTGCCCATCGCGCGCATGAAGCGTGAAAATGTCGGCTGGCGTACGGATCAACCCTTCGGTGAAGAAAAGTTCGATCAGTTTCTCGCCCAGTCCCTCGATGTCGAAGGCGTTGCGGGATGCGAAATGCTTGAGGCCTTCGACCGCCTGCGCCGGACAGATGAGCGTGCCGGTGCAGCGGCGCACGACGTCCTTTTCCCCTGTCTTCTCGTCGATCTCGCGCAAAGCCGCCGAGCCGCAGATCGGACAGGTCTCGGGGAAGACATAGGGTTTTGAACCCGCCGGCCTTTTGTCGAGCACGACGGCCAGAACTTGCGGAATCACGTCGCCGGCGCGTTGCACCAAAATCGTGTCGCCAACGCGCACGTCCTTGCGCGCAATCTCATCCTCATTGTGCAGAGTGGCGTTGGAGACGACGACGCCGCCGACGGTTACGGGCTTGAGCTTGGCGAGGGGCGTCAGCGCCCCGGTCCGGCCGACATTGATTCCGATCGCCTCGACGACTGTCGTCGCCTGCTCGGCCGGGAACTTGTGCGCGACCGCCCAGCGCGGAGAGCGCGAGACGAAGCCGAGCCGTTGTTGCAGCGTAAGATCATTGACCTTGTAGACGACGCCGTCGATGTCGTAGCCGAGCGTCGCTCGCTTCTCTTCGATTGAATGATATTGCGCCAGCATCTCCGTCGCGGAGCGACAAAGCTTGGTCAGTCGAAGATTGGTCGGCAGGCCGAAGCGCCCCATGGCCTCGATCGCCTCGAACTGGGTTGAGGCGAAGGGCTCGCTCACCTCTCCCCAGGCATACGCGAAAAACTGCAACGGCCGCTCGGCGGTCATGCGCGAATCGAGCTGGCGCAGCGAGCCGGCGGCGAAGTTGCGCGGATTGGCGTAGACCGGCTTGCCGGCCGCCGACTGTCGCGCATTGAGCGCAGCGAAATCAGCGTGGCGCATGTAGACTTCGCCGCGCGCCTCGAAAACTTTCGGCGCGCCCTTGAGACGCTTCGGGATCGCTTCCACCACGCGCACGTTGGCGGTCACGTCCTCGCCTTCATAACCGTCGCCGCGCGTGGCGGCCTGGACGAGCTCGCCATTCTCGTAGCGCAGGCTGCAGGAGAGGCCGTCGATCTTTGCTTCGGCAACGACGTCGAGCGGCGCGCTCTCGCTCAAGCCCAGAAAGCGCCGCACCCGGGCGCAAAACTCCTCGGCCTCCTCGTCGGCGAAGATGTTGCCGAGCGACAGCATCGGCACGCGGTGGCGGACCTTGGCGAATTTCTCCGACGGCGCCGCGCCGACCTTGCGGTTTGCAGAGTCCGCGTCCGCAAGTTTGGGGAACGCCTCTTCGAGCGCGGTGTAGCGCCGGCGCAGCGCGTCGTAGTCGGCGTCGGAAATGGTCGGCGCGTCCTCGCCATGGTAGCGCCGGTCATGTTCGGCGATTTCGGCCTCTAGCCGCGCGTGCTCTTCCCGCGCCTTGGCGAGGGTGAGCTTGGGCGCTTTCGGCTCTTTGGTCATGGGCATCAAGTTAGCCCAGGGCGGAGAGCCGTGGAAGGCGACGGCTTAACCTGCGGCTAACCCGTTTGCCCGATGATTGACATCGGCGAGACGGCGGTCCAGGGCGACCGTGCGTCATGAGATCTCGATCCGCCTG
>DATCEJ010000611.1:0-18678 GCA_036510135.1 Roseiarcus sp.
CGGCAGGCCGCGCCTCGGAGCCTCCCGTCGCCGCGGGGCAATACACCGTCGATGCGATCACCGCCTCAACCGCCTTCGAGGCGGTGTTGGCGGCGCTTTTGCACAGGGAGCGCACGGGCGAAGGTCAGCTGGTGAGCGTCAACATGCTTGATGCGATCACGACGCTGCAGATGCAGGAATTGTCCGTTTTCACCGTCTCAGGCAAGCCGCAGGAGCGGTCCGCGGAGCCGCATGCGCATGTCTATATTCGCTCTCCCTACGGCGCTTTCGCCACCAAAGACAGTTACATCATCGTCGCCTTTCCGAAGCTCAAAACCTTTGGCGCATTGATCGGCGAGCCAAGCTTTGAGACCATGGATGACGAGACCGACACCTGGACGCAGCGGGACCTCATTTTCGCGCGAACTCGCGAGCGGTTGAGAGCGAAGACGACGAACGAGTGGTTGGATCTTTTCCGGCGTAACGATATCTGGGCGGGGCCCGTTTATGGCTACTCGGACCTTGTCGCTGATCCGCAGATCGCTCACAACGGCACCTTCGTCGAATACGACCATCCGACGGAAGGGAGAATCAAGACCCCAGGATTCCCTTACAAATTTTCCAAGACTCCAGCCAGGGTTGAACGGGGCGCGCCATTGGCAGGGGAGCACAGCCGCGAGGTGCTGCGCTCGGCGGGTTACGATGACGTGCGGATCGATGGGCTGATCGCGGCGGGCGTCATCGGGGAAACGAAGGCGTGAACACGATGGGTGAAGACGTCCTGTTCTCGATCGACGGCCATGTCGCGACAATTCTCCTCAACCGTCCGCAGAAGCTGAACGCCGTCACACCGGAGATGGCGAAAGCAATCACGGCAGCAACAGAACGCTGCAACGCGAGCGACGAGGTGCGCTGTGTTGTGGTGTGCGGCGCGGGAGAGAAGGCCTTCTGCGCAGGCTCGGACATCCGCGAGCTTGACGATTACGATACGCCCTGGAACTTCCGTAACCGGCCGGATTATTGCGACGCCATTCGTCGCCTGCGAAAGCCATCGATCGCAGCGGTCAACGGCTATGCATTCGGCGGCGGGCTCGAGACCGCGCTGAGCTGCGACATCCGGATCGCCTCGGAGAACGCGCAATTCGCCGCCCCCGAGATCAAGCTCGGCTGGATCGGCGGCGGCGGGGTGACAGCGTTCCTCACGCATGCGGTCGGCGCGTCCAACGCCGCCTTGATGATCATGACTGGCGACCCGGTTGACGCGGCGCGAGCCCTCGCTTGGGGGCTTGTCAGCGAGGTTGTTTCGAGGGGAGCCGTGCTGACCCGTGCGCAGGAAATTGCCAAGATTGTGGCCGCGAGAGCGCCGATCGCGGCCGAGACAGGCAAGCTCAACCTGCGAGCAGCATTGTCAATGCCACTCGACAAGGCGATCGAATACGAGCGGGATCTGCAGACGATTTGCTTCGCAACGCAGGACGCAGTCGAGGGACGGGCGGCGTTCAAGGAAAAGCGCCCGCCAGTGTTCCGCCGGCGATGATCCGGCGGCGTGTGATGTCAAAGTCATCCGTACCCTGGCGGGTAAGTTGATGCCGTCGCTCGCAGATGACTTCCACGCGGCATTGAGCGCGCAGCTCCAGCAACGCAATGCAGAGTCTCGACGAGACGCCATCCGGGCGGCGTATCCTCGACAATGCTTCTGAGCCCCGCGGGCGCAAAGCTTCTGCGACGCCTTCAGTCCTTGAGTAGAGCGGATCGACCACATGCAGGACCTCTTTAGCGGCGTGGCCGAGCGCGATCCGCGCCGCTTCAGCTGCCGCGGGTCGAGACAACCGCGCGCGGATGTTGCGTTCGGTCTGCAAGACCTGCGGCCCGATCCACAAAATGAGCGGTAGGGAGGCGCGTGTTGACGCGTCCGACCGCGACGCGCCGGCTGGTAACCTCGCCAGTACGCCGCTAGGTCTTGGTTGGCACAGGGACGCAAGCTCGCCTTGAAGTGCTGCGGACCCCAGTTTGTATAATGTCCGTCGCCTCTCCAGCGGCACTCACCAAGATTGAGGGTCGGGTTGGGGAACGAGCGTCTGCGCCCGATTGATCTGACCGACAGAGCGGGCGATTGCGAATTTGCATAAGCTCATTCTACAGCGGATGCGTCGCGACGAAACCGGGATGCTGGAGGCCCGACAATGAAGGCGTGCTCTATCACCCAGTCGCAGGCCGCGGGGCCAAACGCAGCGTTAGAAGGGAGGCGCCTGGGGAGGTGGCGATTTCGCCTTGATCAGCGAAGAGTTTCGGCTTCGAGAAAAAGTCTTTCAAGATCGGATCGCGCTTGTCGATCGTCGCGTAGTGCGTGGAGCGCGGCTTCGATCGACGCTCCAGGTCACCTGGTTTGCCAGAATTGACGTCGGCACAACGACCGTCGGCGCCGAATCCGGACCGAGCAGCCAGCCGACCGGCGCCATGTCCTAGACCTCCTTGGACCACCCGACATGATCATGCGGATATTCTTTGAAGCGTTGGGCGAGAAACCTGCCGATTTCGCCGTGAGCTCGACGCGGCGGTCGATTTCAGGGACCGCGCTGCGAAGGCAGGGGTGACGCGCAGCTCGTAGGCCCGCGGCTCACCACCGGTTGACGGGTAGGATGAAGAGTTGGGCGATCTGCATATGGGGCGGCTGCTCCAGCGCGAACAGCACCGAGCGGGCGATATCTTCTGGTTCCAGCGCGATGCGGGCCTGGTCGAAATAGGCTGTTTCAAGCGCCCGGTCGCCGCGATGACGCTTGAGAATAATATTGGTCCGCGTAAGGCCAGGAAGCACCTCAGTAATGCGAATGGCTGTCTCCGCTAGATCGGCCCGCAATCCGTCGCTGAACGCCCTGACGCCTGCTTTACTGGTGGTGTAGGCCGTCGTTTCAGGCACAAGCCTGAGCGCGCTGATCGAACTCATATTGACGATATCGCCTGAGTTCCACTCGATCATTTCTGGCACGACCGCCCGTGTCACACGCATCATCCCCGTCAGATTGACGTCGATGATGCTCGTCCAGTCGTCGGCAGGCCCGCGGGCAAAGTGGGTGCGGCCGCCGACATCGTGGCCGGCGTTGTTGATGAGAATGTCGATCGGCCGGAAGTCGGACTGGATCGAGTGGAGAAGCTTGTCGACGCTCGGATGATCCGTCACATCGAGCTTGAGGGGAAGCGCAAGTGGGCCAAGGCCGCCGGCCAGTTGGGTCACGGCCTCGTCGTCGATGTCCGCTAACGTGACATGCACGCCGCGCTCCACGAGCGCAACAGCGATCGCCCTGCCTATCCCGCTTCCGGCGCCCGTCACCAGAGCGTTGCGTCCCCCTAGCGCCGCCATCGGAACGACCTCCCAAAGCAAACCCGATCGAGCCACACGCGACTTTTCCAGCCTCGTACGCCGATCCACTTCCTGCAGGAAATCATAACTGTTATTTCATCTCTCCGTCTTTGCATTGGCCGCGTTGGGGTTGATCCTCAACCCCAAGATCGGTTGTCGAATCCGGGAAGGAACGCGCCATTCAGTGCCTCGAAGGGCGGCGGTGAGTAGACCATGCCGTCTCTGAATTTCCGCAAACTGAGCATCACGCAGGAGAGCGTCGTCTTCGCCCTCGCGGCGGTCCTGTTCGTAGCTTTCTCGCTCACGCTGCACAATTTTCTGACCCCCGGCAATCTTATCGCGCTCGTTCGCAGCGTCTCCATCCTGGGGATCTTGGGGCTAGGCATGGGGCTGGTCGTGATCGGCCGCGGCATCGATCTCGCCATGGTCGCGACCATGGTCGTCGCCGTCTCCTGGGTCCTCTCACTCGCGACCCATCAACACGTGCCACTCGGCTGGGCCCTGGTGATCGGGGCTGCCTTCTCGGTCCTTGCAGGATTGGTCAGCGGCGTCCTCATCGCCTACGCTGTCGTTCCAGCTATCTTCACAACCCTCGCTATGGGTCTTGTCATTTACGGCGTCGGCCGGGCGTGGCTGTTCGAGGTCGACGTCCAGAACACTCCCAACGACTCTGCGTTCTTCCAGTTTCTTAGCGACGCGAAATTGTTAGGACTTCCCCTGCCCATCGTCCTCTTCGCGTTGTTGGCCCTGGTCCTTTGGGCGCTCTTGCGGTGGACGCGCTTCGGCCGGTACGTCTATGCAAGCGGGGACAACCCGGCTGCGGCGCGCAACGCCGGCGTTCCGCTTCGACCTCTCATCGTCTCCCAATATGTGATCACCGGACTCATCGCCTATGCGGCCGGTCTCGTCATGGCCGCAACATCAGCCGGCCTGAGCACGCGCGTCTACAATTCGACAATGATCTATGACGTTTTGCTCGTCGTCGTGCTTGGCGGAATTGGCCTGAGCGGAGGCCGCGGCGGCGTCCGCAACGTTCTCGTCGGCACGCTGCTCATCGGCGTGCTTCTGGATGGGATGACCATACTCAATGTCCCCTATGTCGAGCAGAACCTGATCAAGAGCGTAATCCTGCTCGCCGCCATCGTCATCGACAGTTTCGTGAACCCTCGCGACGAGCAGACCGCTCAACAGGAACAGGGGGACATTTAGTCCAATACCGAAGTCGTTAAAAAGGAGGATCCAATGAAACTGAGAATGGTGCTTGCTGTCGCGCTAGGACTCGTGTTCGCCGGTGGCGCGCTGGCGGAAGACAAGGGTCTCGACAATCATGCCAAGCGAGATCCCTATTACGAGAAGCTCAAGGGCAAGAAAGTTCTCTTCGTTCCCCTGGCGATGGGCTTTGACCTTACGGAAGGTTGGGCAGCGATCATGCGCCGGCAGGCCAAGGATCTTGGCTACACCTTCGAGATTCGCGATCCGAACTGGAGCACGGACGCGGGCACGCGCGCCATAACCGATGCGATCGCGCAGAAGCCGGATCTCCTGATTGTCCACAATCCGGACCTCCAGTCCTACGCAAAACTTGAGCAGCGCGCAGTCCAAGCGGGCATCAAGGTGCTGCAAGTCAACCTCGAGACGGTCAACCCAACGGACAGTTACGTTGGCGCCGACTGGGTGAAGGTTGGCCTCATCGAGGCGCAGGCCCTTGTGGACCATTGCGGCAAAGGATCTGGCAAGTCCGGGAAGGTCG
Source organism: Roseiarcus sp. (assembly GCA_036510135.1). GTDB lineage: Bacteria > Pseudomonadota > Alphaproteobacteria > Rhizobiales > Beijerinckiaceae > Roseiarcus. Next base: position 5,088 of record DATCEJ010000611.1, read on the forward strand.
CCATCCTCGAGGGCCAGCCTACGGCAGCCTCCAACCTCTATGAACTCTACGCCTACTCCCACGTCTTCGCCGACCATCCCGAGATCCAGGTCGTAGCCGATCAGGCCGCCACCTATGATCCGGCGAAGGCGCGGGCGATCACTGAAACAGTGCTGCAACAGCACCCTGACCTCTGCGGCATCGTCGGGAATTGGGACAACCAGGACGTGGGCGCGGGCGCGGCTGTCCAAGCCGCCGGCAAGTCCGGACAAGTGTTCATCGTGACCTCGGGCGGCGGCAGCAAGACCGGCTGCGACAACATCACCAAAGGCTTGCTCAGCGAGATCGTCAGCTACGACGTGCCGCTACAAGGCGATGCGCTCAATCAGGCGATCGTCGAGCTTCTGCTCTCTCCGGCGAAAGCCGGGGCGGTCCAGACGACGTATTTCACGCCGCTTACGCTGCAGACGAAGGACACGATCTCCCCTCGCCAGTGCTGGACCCTCGATGATCTCAAGTAAGGGGTTGCTTTCTCTCCCCGGATACGAGCCTCGGCTAATTTCGTGACGCAACGCGCCGGGAGCGTGCTGACCCAACTGCGTTATCGATATTTCCCTGATCACCTGATCGGGGAAATATTGACCAAGCGCTGGATCGACAATGCGATCCCTTTCCTCGCCCTCCTCGTCGCGATTGTCGTTTTCGGGATTCTGCTCCCGGGCTTCCTGACTCTCAACGGCCTCAGCGATCTTGGGAGGCAGTTCGCGGAGTTCGGCCTGATCGTGCTCGGGCTGACGATTGTCATGATCTCGGGCGGGATCGATCTGTCCGTCGCCTCGGTCTACACACTCGCCGTTCTTCTTTCGCTTATCTGCGTGAATGTCGAGGGCTGGCCAGTCGGCCTGAGTTTCCTCGCGGTTATGGCGCTTGGAGTCGTTTGCGGTTCGATCAACGGCTATCTGATCGGCTATCTCCGACTTCGCGCCTTCCTGACGACGCTTGTCACCCTCATCATCTTCCGATCGGTCTACGACATCGTTTTCTTGCGGACATCGACCGCTATCATTTCAAGCCTTTCTGATTCCGACCTCTGGACTTTCATTGGTGAGGGAACCGTCCTTGGCGTTCCCTTCACGCTTGTCGTAACCGCCGTGATCGCAATCGCCTGGCATATTGTCCTGTCGCGGACTCGGCCCGGATGGCGGCTGACGGCGGTCGGCGGCGCGCGGCGCTCGGCGTATAACGCGGGCATCAAGGTGCGCCGCACCGTATGCGCGGCCTATATCTGGTCATCGGTCTTGAGCGCGCTCGCAGGCTTCCTCTTCGCCGCGCGCATCGGCAGCACGGGCGCCGATACGGGTGTTGGCCTGGAGGTGTCCGCTCTCACGGCGGCCGTGCTGGGCGGTAATTCGCTCGGCGGGGGCCGAGGGTCTGTCGCCAAGGCGGTCATGGGCGCCTTGCTGGTCCTCATCGTGACGGACAGCCTTACAAGTTTCGGCGTCTCTGGGCCGATCAACTCGACGGTCTTGGGTTGCGTGCTGATCGCCGCCGTCTTCGTTGACATGCGCTTCCTGCGCAATCGGGACCGGTGGTTGTCGAAGGTCTATGTGTCGCCGGCCTATCTCTCGCTTCCTCCTCCTCCGTCCGCCCTTGATCCGACCTCGCCATACGCGCTGAACGACAAGCTGAGGTCCGTCGAGGTGATCGGACTCGGCCAGATCGAAGGGCCCGAGGACGTCATTCTGGACCGCGACGACAACCTCTATTGCGGCACTCGTCACGGCGACATCGTCCGCTTCTTCGGCCCGGATCACTCGCGCCATGAGGTCTTTGCTCACATCGGCGGTCATCCCCTCGGGATGGCCTTTGACCGCAAGGGCGACCTCCTCGTCTGCATCGGCGGCATGGGCCTTTATGCGGTTGCGCCCGACAAGACAGTGACGAAGTTGACGGACGAGACGAACAGGAGCTGGCTCTCTGTGGTCGACGATTCTCGTCTCCGCCTCGCCGACGATGTCGACGTCGCGCCGGACGGGCGCATCTATTTCAGCGAGGCGACCGTCCGCTACGAGCAGGAGGATTGGGCCACTGATGCGCTTGAGAGCAGGGGCAACGGCCGCATCGTCTGCTACGATCCTCGGACGAGCGCCACCCGAACAATCATCCACAAAATCGTGTTCGCGAACGGCGTCTGCATGTCGCGAGACAAGCAGTCGTTCTTCTTCGCTGAAAGTTGGACGTGCGCGATCAAGCGCTACCATTTCGACGGTCCGAAGGCGGGCCGCGTCGAGACGCTGATCGACAATTTGCCGGGCTACCCCGATAACATCAACCGCGCTTCGGACGGCTGTTATTGGGCGGCGCTTCTGGGCATGCGGACCCCCGCGCTCGACCTCGCGCTCACCATGCCGGACTTTCGCCGACGCATGGCCAAGCGCGTGGCGCCGGAGCTATGGCTTTATCCCAACATCAATACCGGTTGCGTCATCAAGTTCGACGATCAGGGTCGGATCGTGGAAAGCCTCTGGGATCTCGGCGGCGTCAACCATCCGATGATCACGTCGATGCGCGAGCATAAGGGCTATCTCTACCTCGGCGGCGTCTCTAACAACCGGATTGGTCGCTACAAGATCCCCGATGCGGACCCGAACTGGACCGGGCAGGACGACTATTGGGGTCAGGCGCAATGATCGGCGCCCTCAAGCGCGCCTATGCGGCCTTTCGCGGCTTTGACGACGAAACCGGATCGGCGCCGATGATGGACGGCCCGCTTCGGCCAAACGCTCTGCTTGACGCTGCTCCCGTCGCATTGTCGCTCGCGGACGTCGACAACCTCACGCAGCATCGTGGCGCGCTTCTCTGCTCGAGCGGCTCCCGACTACTTGGTCTCGCACCGCAGGGAACTTCCCTGACAGCGAGCGACGGTGGGGCTTTCGAACAGCCTGTGACGTTCGTCGCGCCGGGTCCTTCAGATAGCCTCGCCATCGGTCTCGACGGGCGTGGCGTGCTTATCCTTGAAGGACCGCACGCGGGCAAAGCGATCGCTGGGGCGGGTGGACAGCCCCTTTGCTCCCCGACCGCGGGCCTCTTCGTCGACGCAGACAGGCTCATCGTAGCCAACGGCGCCGAAGGCCGGACGGCTACCGACTGGAAGCGTGACCTCATGGAACGCGGCGCCACCGGAAGCCTTTGGCTCATCGATCTGTCCACGCCCGGGAAGACCGCGACGCAGCTTGGCAAGAACCTCGCTTTTCCTACCGGTCTCGCCCACGCGGCTGACGGCCGAGTGCACGTTTCGGAGGCTTGGCTGCACCGCATCCTGGCTTTCAAGAAAGAGGCGATGAGCGCGCCGCAGGCCGTCCTCTCTGACCTTCCAGCCTATCCGGGACGCATCGCGCCCGCTCGGGACGGCGGCTTCTGGCTGGCCCTCTTCGCTCCTCGCAATCAGCTCGTGGAGTTCGTTCTGCGCGAAGACGATTATCGCCGGAGAATGATCGACACCGTGGATCCCGACTTCTGGATCGCGCCGGCTCTCTCGAGCGGCGTGAGTTTTCTTGAACCGATCCAAGGGGGGGCGCGCAAAAAGCTCAACATGCTGAAGCCCTGGTCGCCGAGCTGGTCTTACGGGCTCGTCGCGAAATGCGGTCCGACAATGCAGCCGCTCCGGAGCTTCCATAGTCGAGCTGATGGCGCGATCCATGGCGTCACGTCGTGCTGTGAGTTCGACGGCAAGCTCTATGTCGCGGCCAAAGGCTCCGGCCGCATTGTCGCCGTCGATCTTGCGGACACGGGAGCGCACGATCCATGAGTCCGATCCTCGAGTTCCATCAGGCGACCAAAGCGTTTCGCGGCATTCCAGCAATCAAGAACATCAACTTCACCCTGAGCGTTGGCGAAATCCACGCGGTCGTGGGAGAGAATGGCGCGGGCAAATCCACGCTGATGAAAGTGCTGGCCGGTGTCTATGAATTGACTTCCGGCGAATTGATCTTCGACGGAAAACCGCTCCATCTCAAATCTCCGGCCGAAGCGCTCGCTCAAGGGATCGCGATGGTCTTTCAAGAAACCAATCTCGTTCCGTCGATGACTGTGGCGCAGAACATCTATCTCGGTGAGGAACAGCTTTTTAATCGGCTTAGGGGTCTCTACATCCAGGCGCAGCGTTTCCTACTTTCGCTGAATTTCTACGTCGATCCGATGGCGCTCGTCTCCACGCTAGGCGCGGGCAAGAAGCAAATGGTGGAGATCGCCCGCGCAGTCCACCATCATGCGCGTGTGCTGATTTTCGACGAGCCGACCGCAAGTCTGACGCCGGAAGAGAAGTTTCATTTCTTCAATCTCGTCCGCCGCCTCCAGCGCGATGGCATGTCGATCATTTTCATCAGCCACGCGCTTGAAGAGGCGCTCACCCTCTCGGACCGGATCACGGTGCTGCGCGACGGCGAGGTCGTGGTGACGGATTCGACCCGTAACTTCGATCGCTCGCGGCTTGTTCACGCGATGGTCGGTCGGAATCTGTCGAGCGAGCTGTATGGGTCCGCGCAGGAGCGCACGACGCGCCCTTATGGGGAGGAAATCCTCAGCGTGCGCAATCTATCCATGGGCAATATCGTCCGTAACACGTCGTTCTCGGTCTTCTCTGGACAGATCACCGGCATGTTCGGCCTGGTCGGCGCAGGACGAACGGAGACGATGAAGATCATCAGTGGCGTGCTCAAGCGCGATTTCTTTCATGGTGGCGAGGTGCGCTTGAAGGGTCGCCATGTTCGTTACAGAACCCCCAGGCCGGCGGTCGTCGACGGCATCGTCTATGTGACGGAAGACCGTAAGGTCGAAGGTTTCTTCGAGACCATGTCGATCGCAGAGAACATTCAGGTTGGCGAGTTGACGACTGGCAGGAATCCGCTGGCGTTGGTCACCATGACCGAGGCGCGCCGGATGGCGGCCGAATGGACCAAACGCCTTGGCGTCCGCGCGATTGATCCGGGCGCCCGGGTCATCGAGCTCTCGGGTGGAAACCAGCAAAAGGTGGTCATTGCAAAATCGCTCGTACAGAAACCGAAACTGGTGATTTTTGACGAACCGACGCGAGGCGTCGACGTCGGCGCTATCGTCGAGATCCACCGGTTCATCAACGAACTCGCCGACGATGGAATCGCAGTCGTCGTGATCTCGTCTTACCTGCCCGAAGTCTTAGCGCTCTCTGATCGAATCCTTGTTGCTCGCCAGGGCCGTATCGTCGAGGAAATGGATATATCTGAGGCGACAGAGGCCAAGATCATGTATGCGGCGGTGCATTGACGAGGCGCTTGTTCACGCGAACTTCGGCCGGCGGTCGTGAGATCATCGCGAACGAGCCGGCGATGCTGTTTCTGACCAGGCACCCGACTCCGATAGCACGCGAAATCGAGGGATCCGAGGCCTCGATGCCTAATCGAAAGGCGCGGGAGCTTTTGGGCTTTCGCGAGCAGCATGACTGGCGAAGATACGCTCTCAGCTCGTCATCGATCGTCATTCCATGCCTGTTGACGCGGAGCGGGTGAAGGCTCCGCTCGAGAGCGGGGTTGCTTCGCGCTCAGGCCTTCACGGCGCCTGCGGTAAGGCCGGCGACGATATAGCGCTGAGCCAGAAGGAAGATCAGGATCGCGGGCAGGATCGTCAGACTGATGAATGCGAGAACGAGTTGCCAGGACGTCGTGTATTGGCCCTGATAGGCCATAAGCCCGAGCGTCCATGGATAGCGCGATTCGCTGTTGAGCACGACGAGGGGCAGCAAATAGCCGTTCCAGCTTCCGACGAAGGAAATGATCGCCACCGTCGACAAAACGGGGCCGGAGAGCGGCAGGGTGATGAAGAAGAAGTAGCTGAAATAGCCGCAGCCATCCATCATAGCGGCGTCCAGGAGCTCGATTGGAAGCTGCTTGAACGCGACGCGCAAGAGAAGGATGCTCATCGCGAGGGAGAACGCGACTTGCGGCAGCACGATGCCCCAATAGGAGTCGAGCAGGCCAAGATCGCGGATCTTGATGAACAGGGGCAAGATCGCCGTCGCCACTGGGAACAACAGTCCCAGCATCATGTAGCTCAGAAGGAACCGGTCGCCGAAGAACCGCAGATGGGCGAAGGTGAAGGCGGCCATTGAGGAGACCGCGAGCGTCAGGAACACGGTGAGGGCCGCGATCAAGAGCGAATTGCCGAGCACCTGCCAGTAGCGCAGGCTCGCCAGGATGCCCCAGTAATTGCTCCACATCCAGACGCGCGGCAGCCCAAATGGATGCGTCTGCAGTTCGCCGAGCTCCTTGAACCCGTTGAGCCCCGTGAGGCCGATCGGCATGAGCACCGCGACCGCCAATACGACGAGCGCGGCGAACGCGACGATCGCGGGTAGGCCGCGCATCCGGCGGCCGGAGGGCTGACGTTCGGAAGCAGCGTCAGTCATCGCGCATGAACAACCGTCGATAGCCGAAAGCGAACGTGACGCAGATGATGAACAGCACGACGCCGACCGCTGAGCCGAAGCCGACCCGCATCCGCGTGATGCCGAAATAATAGAGAAAGGACACCATCGTATGCGTGGTGTCGAACGGGCCGCCGCCGGTCAGCGGCACGATGATGTCAAAGAGCTGGAGCGCGCCGACCACCGAGAAGAAGATCGATAGCCGGATCATCGGGCCGAGCAGGGGCAGCGTGATGTGCCAGAACCGTTGGTAAGGCTTGGCGCCGTCCATCTCGGCCGCCTCCAGCATCTCTCGGTCGATGCCCTGGAGACCTGCGATGTAGAGCATCATGTGGAAGCCGAAATACTTCCAGAGGATCACGATGAGCACGGCGCTGAAGGCCCAGTCCTTGCTTCCGAGCAGGTAAAACGGCTGGAGCCCGAGGAGGCTCGTGATGATGGCGGGAATGCCGATTTGCCCATCCAGCATGAAGCGCCAGATGAGGCCCGCTGCGACATCGGCGAGGATGTATGGCAGGAAGAAGATCATCCGGAACCACACTGCGCCCGTCATGCGCCCCGCGATCAAGAGCGCGACGCCGAGCGCGAGCGGCAATTGCACGAGAAGCGAGACGACGATGATGAGTCCGTTGTTGATCAGCGCTCGGGTGAAGGCCGGATTGTCGAACACCCAGACGTAGTTCTTGAGGCCGATGAACTTTTCGGGACGACCAAAGCCGTTCCAGTTGAAGAAGCTGTACCAGCCCGCCTCGACCATCGGCAGGGCGACGAAAATGGTGAAGAGCAGGAGCGCCGGCGGCAGGAAGACGATGAGCGTCGCCCAGCCATTCATGGACATGCGCCGGCGCGTCTCGACAAAGACCGCAGGCGTATGTCCGAAGGCCATCTCGGGAGACGCGTCGACTCGCTCCCCCGCTGGGGCGTAAGCGAGCGCGGCGCGGTCTATCGTCATCCGCGGATTACTGCTGGTCCCAGGCGTCCTGGATGGCGGCGGCGGCGGCTTCCGGCGTCGTCTGCCCGGCCGCCACCGCGACCGAGACGTCGTTTATGACCCGACCGACCGAAGGCCCAAGATCCTGATCGAAGAAGTTCTGGTGATAGGTCGTGGCGGCGAGCTCGGCGGCCACCTGCTTGACCAGCGGGTCCTTCACCCACGCCCCGCTGCCCTTGTAGGCAGGAATGTAGGCGCCTTTCTCGGCGGCCTCCTTGGCGTATTTCTCCTGGCTGAAGAAGTTTAGGAAATCGACCGCCTCCTTGGGCGCGGTCTTGGTGACGAGGAAGCCGTTGACGCCGCCTAGCGTGTCGGTCGCCTTGCCCTTTCCGCCCGCTACGATCGGGAAGGAAAAGATGCCGATGTCTTCCTCTGGCTGGCCCTTGCCGCTCGCCGAGCTTGGCGCCTGCATGCCGATGAACCATTCGCCCATCAGCTCCATCGCGGCCTTACCGTCGCCGAAGATGCCGGTCGATTCCGCGTGTTTGGTGGTGAGGTAACCCGCCTGGAAGGGCTCCAGCGCCCCAAGCTCACGCAGCCGCTTGCCCGCCTCGACAAAGATTGCGCTCTTGAAGCCACCGTCCTTGCCGGCCTTAGCGTCAGCCAGCGCGTGCTCGCCGCCGATCCGCATCACAAGATAGGAATAGTAGAAGTGCATCGGCCATTTCTCGCCGGCCCCGACCGAGATCGGAGTGATTCCGGCGGCCTTGAGCGTCTTCACCGCGGCGAGCAAGTCATCCCAGCTCTTGATTTCCTCGGCCTTCACGCCCGCTTTCTCGAACAGCTTCTTGTTGTAGAAGAAGGAGACGACGCCCTGATCGAACGGCACGCCGACCGCCTTGCCGTCGACTTTGATCGCATCGACCGCTGTCGGCGCCATATTGGCCTCGACGCCCGCGACGTCGGCGCTCACGTCCTTGAGGAAGCCGGCCTTGGATTGCGCGTCCATCACGCCGCCGCCCCAGGTGTAGAACAGGCTTGGCCGCGACTCATCTGCCTGCAGCATTGTCGGCAGCTTGGCCTTGAAGGCTTCGTTCTCGAGATATTTGACCTCGACCTTCACGCCCGGATGCGTCGCCTCATAGTCCTTGGCGATCTGGTCCCAAAGCGCCTGCGTGGTCTTGTCCTCGCTCACGTGAAGGAGCGTGACGGTCGTATCGGCAAAGGCCGGAGCGCTGAGGGCGGCGGCGCAGACGGCCGCGAGCGCGAGATGACGAAGGTTCATCGAGATCTCCTCCCTGACAACACCCGCGATCACAGCGATTGTTCGCTTTTGTCCGGGATGCGGATTTAATCTGTCACCTCTTTCGAGCCGGTGTCAAGTATTCGCCCGGTCGAAATCCTTCCGCGCCAGCATAGCTTTTTCACGCCGCAATCATTGCTGGTCGGCAGCCTCCTGGATCGTCGCCGCCGCGGCTTCCGGCGTTATTTTACCCTCCGCGACCGACACGGAGACATCATTGATAACGCGGCCAACGGATGGCCCGAGGTCCTGGTCGAGAAAGTTTTGATGGTAGGTGGTCTGGGCCAGGATGTCCGCAATTTGCCGGAACAGCGGGTCCGTTATTGCGGACGCCGTCCCCTTGTATATCGGGATGTAGCCGCCGGACGCCGCGGCCTCCTTGGCATATTTTTCCTGGCTGAAGAACTTGAGAAAGTCGACGGCCTCCGGAGGCGCGCTTTTGGTTACGAGAAGTCCGTGAACGCCCCCGAGCGTATCCGTCGCCTTTCCTTTTCCGCCGGGTATAGTGGGAAAGGTAAAGATGCCGATGTCGTCCTCGGGCAGCCCTTTGCCGCTGGTTGAGCTGGGGCCTTGCATGGCTGGGAGCAACTCGAACATGAGCTCCATCGCCCCCTTGCCGTCGCCAAACATCCCAGCGGCCTCGCCATATTTCGTGGCGAGATAGCCCGGCTGGAACGGCTCAAGTGCGGCCAGCTCTCGCAGACGCTTGCCCGCCTCAACAAAGGTGCTGTTCTTGAAGCCGCCGTTTTTTCCGGCCTTGGCGTCGGCCAGCGCGTTCTCGCCGCCAATCCGCATGATGAGATAGGAATAATAGAAGTGCATCGGCCACTTATCGCCGCCGCCATTGATGATCGGCGTGATTCCGGCGGCTTTGAGCGCCTTGACCGCGCCGAGAAAGTCATCCCAGGTCTTTATGGCCTCCGCATTGACGCCCGCCTTTTTGAATAAGTCCTTGTTGTAATAAAAAGCCACGAGGCCCGTGTCGAACGGGACACCAACCGTCTTGCCGTCGACCTTGAACGCATCCACGGCCGTTTGGGCCAGATTCGCCTCGAAAGGGGCGGCTTCCGCCGTGATGTCTTTCAAGAACCCTGCCTGGTTCTGAGCGTCCATCACGCCACCGCCCCAACTGTATACAATAGCGGGGCGCCCTTCAGATTGCAGCATTGTCGGGAGCTTTTCCTTGTATGCCTCGCCTTGGATGTACTTGAAATCGACGGTTACGCCTTTGTGGGCGGCCTCGTAGTCTTTCGCGATACGATCCCAAAGCGCCCGAGCAGCCGGGCTTTCCTGGACATGCACGATCGAGACGGTAGTATCGGCGAAGACTGGCGCAGCGAATCCTGCGATAAGCATCGCGGTCAGAGCAATTGAAGCGCTGCGCATGTGTTCCTCCCTATTGCCATCGGCAGATTTTGAATTTATCCGTGTTACGAATTAATTCTGCGCCCGGCTCGGCGGCGCTGTCAAGCGCGACGCGGGTCAATCAGGCCCTCGCTCGTTTGGCTCGGCGCGGGTGAGCCGATAGTTCTCTGCGCAAGATCGAGGTGAGCGAAACCGCGTCCGATGAAGACCGCCGACCCAGAACTCATGCGCGCAATAAACCGCTTCCACGTGATGGACGCGATTCGCCGCCATGGGCCGGTGTCCCGCGTTCAAATCTGTCAGGTCACCGAGCTCAGCGCGACCACCGTCTCCGCCATCACGGCCGCTCTTTTGGACGACCGGCTCATAACTCCGCTCCAACTTGGGGCCGTGCGTGACGCCGGCCGTGGACGCCCCCGCGTCATGCTGCAGCTCAATCCGGACGCGGCTTATGTGGTCGGCGTGCGCCTGGCGCCCGACCAGATTACGGTTGCTGTCACAAATTTCTGCGCCGATGTCCTTCACTCTCTCTCGCTGCCGATTCGCATCGACAGGCAGTCGGTGGCGGTCACCGCCGACCTCGTCGAGGATGGCGTGCGGCGCTGCATTGAGGACGCCGACCTTGAGATGCCCGACGTTCTCGGCGTCTGCGTCGGGCTGCCGGGTGTCGTGGAGTGGTCGGCGGGCGTCTGCCGACAAAGTCCGATCTTCGGCGACCGCGACGTTCCCTTTGGCGCGGAGCTAACGCGGCGGCTTGGCGTCCCGGTGTCGATCGACAGCGACGCCAACCTTGTTGCGCTCGCCGAGCACTGGTTCGGTCAGGCGCGCGACCTCAACGATTTTCTGGTCGTCAGCGTCGAGCGCAGCTTGGGGCTCGCCATCCTGCACAATGGCGAACTCTTTCGCGGCGCGAACGGCCTCTCGCCCGACCTCGGCGACCTAGTGGTCCGCGCGCCGGGGAACGGCGGCGGGCGGCTCGGTGATATGGCATCTGAAATCTCGGTGCTTGGCGAGAGCGACGCCGCGCTTCCTTCTGGGCGGGGCATGGCCATTCTGCTGCGGAAAGCGGACGATGGAGACAAGGTATGCCTCGCCGCGCTTGCAGCCGCAGGCGAGGCTCTAGGTTGCGCCGTAGCCAATCTCATCACCCTGTTCGCGCCGCCCAAAGTCATCATCACGGGTCGTGCGATGGCGAGCAGCGTGCATTTCATGCGGCCTTTGCGTGAAACGGTCGCCGCGCTCCTCCCGCCGAGCCTTGCCGATGTCTCGGACCTTGTCGTGCGCGAGTGGGACGACAGCATCTGGGCGCGGGGCGCGGCGGCTATGACTTTACGTGAACTCTATGGCGCGCCGTGGGGCACGACCGGGCCCGCGCCGCTTCGCGCGTCGATCGAACTGAGGGACGAGGCATGAAACGGGTCAAAGTCGCGGTGGTCGGCTGCGGCAACATAAGCGCGGCCTACCTAAAAGCCGCGAAGACCTTTCCGATCCTCGACATCGTCGCGCTCTCAGATCTAAACCTCGCCGCCGCCGAGGCGCGCTCCGCCGAATTCGGCATTCCCGCGAGGCCGGTCGAAGCCGTTCTGGCCGACCCCGCAATCGAGGTCGTCCTAAACCTTACGGTGCCTAAAGCGCACGTTGAAGTCGGCCTCGAGGCCATTGCCGCGGGCAAGCATGTGCATTCCGAGAAGCCGCTCGGCGTGAGTCTCGCTGAGGCCCGGAAACTCGTTGACGCCGCCCGCGCGAAGAGCCTACGGCTCGGATCGGCGCCCGACACCTTTCTCGGCGGCTCGCACCAGACGGCGCGGCAATGTGTCGATGACGGGCTCATCGGCCGGCCGGTCGGCGGGACGGCCTTCTTCATGTGTCCTGGCCACGAGCGCTGGCATCCCAATCCTGGCTTCTATTATCTCACCGGCGGCGGACCGATGCTCGACATGGGCCCGTACTACATCACCGATCTTGTCAACCTACTTGGCCCTGTCGCAAGCGTCTCGGGCGTCGCGACGCGCACGCGCGACGAACGCATCGTGACCAGCAAACCGTTGGAGGGAACGCGCGTTCCCGTCGAGATCGCAACGCATGTGACGGGCTCGCTGCTATTTGAGAGCGGCTCCGTGGTCTCAATGACCATGAGCTTCGATGTCGCGAGGCACCGGCACGCGCCGATCGAGCTTTACGGCGAGAAGGGCTCGCTGATCGTGCCGGACCCCAATTATTTCGGCGGCAAGGTCGAGGTCGCCACCGCTTCCGAGGATTGGCGTGAGATTGCGGTCGAGCGTGCTTATGCCGACGGCAATTATCGTATCCTTGGCCTCGCGGATATGGCGCAGGCCATCCGCCAGCGCCGTCCGCACCGCGCGAGCGGTGAACTTGCCTTCCATGTGCTCGAGGTCATGGAGGCCTTTCAGAAATCCTCTGACTTGGGTGCGACAGTCGCCATTGCATCGCGCCCCGAGCGTCCCGCGCCGATGCTAGCGAGGCTCAAGTCCGGCGAACTCGATTGAGAGTGGAAAGGTGACCGACCACAAGCAAGGGGCGACGTCCATATTTTCAGTTTTGAGGCGGCTCGCGCCGCACCCACCCCGTTGAGGCGGGGGGAGGAGCATGGAGGAAACGGATGCGCGAAGCGTTGATCGTCTGGGGCGGATGGAGCGGCCACGAGCCGGAACAATGCGCCCATATTCTCGCGAAGATGCTCGAGGGCCATAGCTTTAAAGTCTATGTCGAGAATACGACCGAAGCCTTCGCCGATCCCGGCCTCGTCGACATGAGCCTGATCGTGCCGATCGTCACAATGTCGAAGATTGAAAAGGAGGAGGTCGAGAACCTTACCGCCGCGGTGCGCGGCGGCGTGGGGCTCGCCGGTTATCACGGCGGCATGTGCGACGCCTTTCGCGAGAGCGTCGACTATCAGTTTATGTGCGGCGGCCAGTGGGTTGCGCATCCTGGCAATATAATCGACTACACCGTCCAAGTTTCGAAGCCAGATGACCCGATCATGGCCGGGATCCCGGCGAGCTTTCCTTACAGATCCGAGCAATATTACATGCATGCCGATCCCTCGAATGAGGTGCTCGCCACCACGACTTTCACCGGCGAACATGCGCCGTGGATCAAAGGTGTGACTATGCCCGTCGTGTGGAAGCGTAAGCACGGAGAAGGCCGCGTTTTCTACTCGTCGCTTGGGCACGTATCGGCTGAGTTCAAAGTCCCGGAGATGCGCACCATCATCGAGCGAGGGATGCTGTGGGCAGCGCGATGATCTGCGTTCCAATTCTTTCCCGCTTCGAGCCGTTTAAGCGGTTAATCGGATCGATAAGATCACCAAACGCGCCATAAGAAGCGTCGCTGGATGATCGGTTGCCATTCCCGTTACCGTCGCCCGAAACCTCCATGCCCAGGCGTCTGGCTGCCGTGGCGGAAGCGCTCCAGTTCCTCGACGCCATGTCCTGGTTCGACCCCGCGGATCAGCATAGGACCGACCGCGACGGGTTTGCTGCGATCAAGTTTCGAGTATGGCGACGGCCCGCGTCCAGCCAGCCGATGCGCGCTC
>DATCEJ010000612.1:0-2290 GCA_036510135.1 Roseiarcus sp.
TGCTCGCGAAAGGCTCGGAGAGCGTGAGGTATCGCGCCATCAGCATTGTCCCCGCCCAGGTGCGAAAATCCTTGGCGGTGATGTCGGCGCCGGTGATCTCCCGGAGGTAGGCGTTGACGTCGCCGGATGAGACGGCGTGCAACGCCTTCTCCTCGTTGAAATATTGCAGGAGATCCTGGCCGGGCAACTCCTGGCAGGCCCGAAGGATGCGCGCCACGCGCCTGTCGCGCATCGCCAGCGACCATTGCTTGCCGCTCTTGCCCGTGAACTGGAAACGAACCTCGGAGCCCTCGACCGCGACATGATCGCTTCGCAGGGTGGTGAGGCCATAGCTCTGATTGTTTCTCGCGTATTCGTCGTTGCCGACGCGAATCAGCGTCCTCTCCAAAAGATGCACGACCGTCGCCAGAACCTTCTCGCGCGACAGTCCGCGCAGGCTCATGTGCTCGGCGACCGTCGCCCGGATCGCCGGCAGCGCCGCGGCGAACGCGAACAAGTGCTCATACTTCGATTGCTCGCGCGCCTCGCGGTACTCTGCGTGATATTTGTATTGCTTGCGCCCCTTGGCGTCGCGGCCCGTCGCCTGAATGTGCCCGTTCGCAGAGGCGCAGATCCAGACGTCGGTCCATGCCGGCGGTATGACGAGCGCGCGTATGCGCTTCAGCGTGTCGGCGCTGGCGACCCGCCTGCCCTTCGCATCGAAATAGACAAAGCCCTTGCCCGCGCGCCTGCGCTGGATTGCGGGGCCGCTGTCGCACACATAGCGCAGCCCAGGAGGCGCCGGCATGTCCACATCAACGGAAATACGGATCTCGGCATCGAGCATTGCGCGCACCCTCGCTTCCCCCGGAACGCGGGATGTGCACCATCTGTTCCGTTGAGATATTTGGAACTGATGGAGCGGCCACCCGCGAGGAGCCGGGCCCGCGACCCTCTCCCGCAACAAGGAGTTGAGTTCGCACCTCTTCAAAACGCAGCGCGCATGCGATATCGATGCGCTCATCCGCAAGTTTGCTGACGCCATGAAGGACGATTCTCCGGCCGTCAGATGAGTTTATATCGGCGGCGGCGCTCATGTCGTGCTTGACGCGAGCGCGGCGGGCTCACGCGCTAAGCTGCAAAATAGGAGTTGTTACTCATGGACACCAATCGTCTCGGCCATTCCGGCCTGCGTGTGCCGGCGCTGAGTTTCGGGACGGGCACGTTCGGCGGCGGCAACGACTTCTTCAAGGCTTGGGGATCGACCGACTCGGCCGGCGCGTCCCGGCTGATCGACGTCTGTCTCGATCATGGGCTGAGCCTGTTTGACACCGCCGACGTCTATTCCGCCGGGCTTGCGGAACAGATTCTGGGCGAGGCGATCAAGGGCAAACGCAACCGTCTGCTCATCTCCACCAAGGCGACCTTCCCGATGGGCGACGGCCCGAACGATTATGGCTCCTCGCGCCAGCATCTTCTGGCGGCGGTCGAGGGTTCGCTCAAACGGCTTGGCGTCGACACCATCGACCTCCTGCAATTGCACGGCCAGGACTACAACACGCCGGTCGAGGAGACGCTGTCCACCCTCGATCAGCTCGTTCGCGTCGGTAAGATCCGCTACATCGGCTGCTCGAATTTCGCCGGCTGGCATCTCATGAAGTCCCTCGCGGCGTCGGACCGTTACGGCTACGCCCGCTATGTCGCGCACCAGGCCTATTATTCGCTGCTCAATCGCGACTACGAATGGGAGCTCATGCAGCTCGGGCGCGATCAGGGCGTCGGCGCGGTCGTCTGGAGCCCGCTCGGCTGGGGCAAGCTCACTGGAAAAATCCGGCGCGGACAGCCGGCGCAGCCGGGCACCCGCGCGCATTCCATTCCTGAGACCGGGCCGCGCTACGAGGAGAAGCGCCTGTTCGCTATCGTCGACGCGCTCGATGGCGTCGCCAAGGAGACCGGCAAGACGATTCCACAGATCGCGCTCAACTGGCTCTTGCGCCGCCCGACCATCGCCAACGTCATCATCGGCGCGCGCAACGAAGAGCAATTGCTCGAGAACATCGGCGCCGTCGGCTGGAGACTGACGCCCGAGCAGGTGGCGAAGCTTGACGCCGCGAGCGACGTAGAGCCGGCCTATCCGGTCTGGCATCAGCGCGGCTTCCCGCAGCTCAATGAAAGGGCGGCGCAGAGCTAAGCGCCGCAAGGAGGCGGCCGCCTTCCCGCCCGCGATGGCCCTTCCATACGTGGGAGGGTGAATCCCTCAGAAACTGTTGCGGTCGTGATAGGTCTGCAGGAATTGTCGCACGCGCGGCTC
>DATCEJ010000613.1:0-15650 GCA_036510135.1 Roseiarcus sp.
CGCAGATCGCGCTCTTCGGGCTCATCGCGCTCAACAATCCGCCGACGGCGGCGCTGATCGCGGCGATCGCGCTGGCGACAATCGGCGTTGCGCTGATGGCGATTCGCAGCCGCAAGGCGTTGATCGGCGACTGGCGATCAGCGGCGCTGGGAGTTTCCTCTGCGACCTTCTTCGCGTTTGCCGCCATAGGCTTTCGCTTCGCCGTAATCGGGGTTGCGAGCCCTTCGCGGGTCTTGTCCGCCTCGGTCATCCTGGTTGCTGGATTGACGATTCAATCCGGCGCGCTTGGTCTCTATCTCGCCGCCTTCGACCGCGCCGGCGCGGTCGCGATCATGGAAGCGTGGCGCTCGTCTCTGTTCGCTGGCTTCATGGGCGCGCTTGCGTCCCAGCTCTGGTTCGTCGCCTTTGCTCTGAGTGAAGCGGCGCCGGTGCGGACGCTGGCGCTGATCGAGGCGCCGATGGCCCAGGTCGTGTCGCTCAAAATGTTTCGCGAGCCGCCGAGCTTGGGTGAGGGCCTCGGATGATCCTGATCGTCATTGCCGCGGGCATCCTCGTGTGGACGGCCCGATGAGGCGGGCTAGGGTCAAAGACCGCTCGGGCATGACTGGTTTCTACCCGGTCTTGCTGTTCAGATTTCAAGGGCGGAAATGCGCCTTTTGCAGACTGCCGTTCCGCGCGGGTGTGAGCCACCGCTCGTCGATACTGACTGGATGGTCTGCGAGAACCGAAAATTGCGGCCCGATCGAGGTGCTGATCTACGAGTCCGATTCCCATCTTCAAAGCGGGCCGCCCTGCATCGCGTGGAGAGCCGTCTATGTCCGCTACGAAGGTTCGGAAACCGGCGGACACGGTGGAGGTATGACGTATCGCCCGCGGTCGACTGAAGAATACGAACGTGACAACAAGGGGCGCTGGTTCGGTTTTTGGGAGGTCGCTGAACTTGAAGAGTTGGCGACCTCGACGCGGATTAAGATTGGGTCGCTCACATCGGTTGCGAGCGGGAAAAAGCTCGGGAAATTCTTCCGCCCCCATGGCCCCTTGCTCGTCATGCACTGAGCCCGAGAACGGGAACAAACGGATTCGGCCGCCCAAAGCGGGGCGCGCTGTAAGAAGCGATTGGGTTTTGACTCGGCTACTTGATAACAAATTTACAATGTACAATACGAGGTCGATCAGGATTTTCAGAGTTGTATAGAAAATCAAAGTTGCAGAAAAATGCGCTTAACCGTTTGAAAAGGCTCGCTCGCGCGCAAAACTGGACTCAGCGCCCATACTGCAATTCCAGCCGGGCCCTGGTGGCCTAAGGCTTCGCCGCCGCGGCCGGCCCGAGCGGGGGCAGGCTCTTGAGATAGACGGCGATCGCCTGACGGTCGGACTCCGGCAGTTCGGCGAGATTGCGCACAACGGCGGTCATGCCCGCGCCGAGGACGTCGCCGGCAGGCGTGAAGCCGCTGGTCAGAGCCTCGACAATGTCGGCGTCGGTCCAGTTCAAAAAGTCGCCGCCTCTCAGATTCGCCGCCTTGCCATGACCGTCGGGCAACGGCGCGCCGGCGAGCGCATGCTTCAACTCCATCTCGCCGAGAAAGCCCCGCGGCGTGTGGCATTCGCCGCAATGGCCGGGGCCCTCGACGAGATAGCGGCCGCGGTTCCATTGTTCGCTTTGGGAAGAGTCGGGGCGGAGACCCGCATTGTCGAAATAGAGCATCTTCCACAAACCCACAGCGCGGCGGATGGAAAAGGGAAATGGGAGGGCGTTCGCCGGCGCTTTGCCCTTGACCGCCGGCAGCGTGTGCAGGAACGCCGCCAGATCCGCGACATCCTTCGGAATCATGCGCTGATAGGAGGCGTAGGGGAAGGCCGGGTAGAAGTGCTGGCCGTTTGGAGACACGCCCGACAGTAGCGCGTTGGCGATGTCGACGGGGCGCCAGGCCCCGATCCCGTCGACCGTATCGGTGGAGATATTCGGCGGGTAGAACGACCCGAACGGCGTCTTGAGTTCGACCCCGCCGCCGAGCTTCAGAGGGTCTTCCTGGCCCGGCGACTTGTGGCACGACTCGCAGCCGCCGGCGTAAAAAACGAGCCGGCCAGCGGCGGGGTCGCCGGCAAGGCCGAGGGCTTGCCATTCCTCAGCCGAATAGCGCGGCCGAGGCGCGGAGAGCGCCCAGGCCAGCGCGGCCCCGGCAATGACGACAACCGCGACGGCGGCGCCGATCCATCTTATCCGCGTGCGCGAAGTCAAAACTTCGCGCGCGGGCGGACTCAAGCCTTAGCCGCTTTTGGCCTTGTAGAGCTCGTGGCAACCGCCGCAGTTCTTGAACACGGCCGGAGCGAATTGCTTGAATGTCGCCTCATCCGTAATTCCGGCCTGGGCGGCTTTGACGTCCTTCACGAATTGGACGAAGCGGGCGTCGAAGTCCGCCTTGTTCTCCCAGATCGCGGGCAGCGCCGCCGTGCCGCCGCCAGTCTTGCTGTTGTCTGGAAACAAAGCCGCGGATTTCGTCGCTCCCTCGTCGAGGGTCTTCAGGGAGTCCTTCACCGTCGCCAGATCGAACGGGATCTTGCCCTTCGACATGCCGAACAGCGTCTTCGCGGCTTCGCCGTCGTGCTTCATGAGCGCTCGCCGTTCCGCGATCGGATCGGTGTCGGCCAACACCGCGGTGATGCCGCAAGCCAGCGCCATTGCCACAGCCACTAAGCGTTTCATGAGCTTCTCCCCAATAATAACCTCTCCCTAAACACGGGAGCCCCCGCGTTTATTCTCGCAGCACAGCAATAATCACGGGGGACCGCAATCCAAATCTCTGTGTTCAACGCCGCGCGGCGCGTCGCGCGCCGTAGTCGCCCGCGAAATGCGCGTCTGCGATTGGCCTGAGCGCCTTGCCGGAGGCGCGAAAGCTTGGCCGCCCCCAGGCTCGAGCCAAGGGGATCTAATCGATCGCGGACAGGATGTGGATCGTCCGCTTGGCGACCAGGTCCTTGGTTTTTTGCGAGTAGGTCTTCATGTGCGGCGCCGCGACGTGATCCCTCAACGCCTCCGGGCTTTCCCAGGATTCGAGAACAACCAGACTGTCCGGCCCGAAATCGGCCTGGAACGGGCCGACGCTCGCGGCGTCGATATGACCGGCATATTCGATGCACCCCTTTTCGGCGTGCACGTTGGGAACGTTGGCGCGAAAAGCGGTCAGAAGCTCCTCACGGTGGCCCGGATTGGCGGTGATGACGGCGACGACGCGGATCATTTGTTACTCTCGCTGCTCTCGTCCGGCTCTCGTCCGGCGGTGCGCAGATAACCTCACCCGCTGCGCCTTCGCCAGCGAAAAGCTGCGGCGCCAGGCAGCTCTTCGATCAGAGGCCCAGACCGGCGATCGCATCCGCGAGCCTGGCGCTCGCCTTCATCGCGCCGGCGTGGTTCAGATGCGACCAATTCTCGAACAGTTCGTCGTGCGGCGCGAGGTCGCCATAGTTGAGGACGGGACCGAACTGCTTGAGAAAGTCCTCGTCGCTCACCGCCTTCGGACCTTCGAACATCGGCAGGTGGACGAAGACGAGCTGCGCGCCGTGCGCTTTCGCCTCGCGAGCGATTTTTTCAGTGAAAAGGTGATCTTCGCCGCCGTTCAGCCGAGTAAGCAACCGCGCGACGAGCGTGCGTGGAACCGGCTCGCGCGGCTCGGCGAGGAGAGCCGCGCGCGAGACCGGATGCTCCATGTCGACCAGCTTGCCGTCACCGATGAAGCTCGTGCTGTAGTCGGTGCGGTTTTTTGCGTAGTGCTCCGGATCGAATTGCTTTGAGAGGCCGAAGAGATCGGGAAAGAGGTTGGCGCCGAACAGCTTCAGCTTGCGAATTGGCAGATAGGCGAGGTTGTAAAGGAAGTTATGAAGGAACGGCGTCGGCGGGAAGACGATCGCGTCAGCCGGGGCGACATATTTGAAAAAGAAATGGCCGAATGGATAGGGTTCCTCCTCCACCTCGAGAACCACCACCTTCGGCGACTTCGCCTTGAACAGCTCGTTCAGGATTGCCCATTGGATGTCACGCCCGGCGCCCGGTAGGGCAAAGTTGACGACATTGGCGTGCTTGCCTTGCTGGGCAAGATCCTTCTCGACAGCGGCGGCGCTGAGGCCGAGTTGCGCGCGGGACGGACCGACGATGACGACGTCGATCGGCTTGGGGTCAAAGTGGATCCGCTCGTAGATCCAGCGCAAACTGCCGTCCGGGTCCTGCAGCTGCCATCTTTGATAGTCGTTTTCCGGAAGAAGGCAGATTGCCGCATTGAGGATGAGGGCGACAGCGAGCGCCGCCAAGATCGTGAAAACAAGCTTGCCTACGCTGGGCTTCGGCTTCGGAACGCTTGTTGCGCCGTCGAGAACCAGAGGGTCTGGTCTCGCTTGCGCGCGCACCGCTGTCGGATTCGCCTGCGCGCTCATGTCTCAGCGATCTCGTTTCCAATAGAAGCACTTTGAATCGACCTGGATCAGAGGCTCATTGATGGCGCGCTGCCGGCGAAAATCATCGACGGCTCTTCGACAGTGGGTCCAGGCATCCTCGGCATAGTCATCAATGATTGCGTAGCCGCCAACCGACAACTTGTCGTAAAGGTTGATTAAAGCGTCGGTGGTCGATTCGTAATAGTCGCCATCGAGCCGCATGATCGCAAGGGTTGAAATCGGCGCCGTTGGCAGCGTGTCCTTGAACCAACCCTTCAGAAAGCGAACTTGGTTGTCGAGCATTCCGTACGCCCGGAAATTCGATTTGACCGCTTCGAGATCGACCGCAAAGTGGTCATACACCTTGGTCATCAGCGAGCCGCTATGCGTCTCGGCTTCGATTGGAAACTTCTCGGCGTCGGGTTCCGGCAGACCCTCGAAGGAATCCGCTACCCAAACGGTGCGGTCCGTCACCGCGCGCGCTTTCAGCACCGCGCGCATGAAAATCGTGGCGCCGCCGCGCCAGACGCCAGTCTCGATCAAGTCGCCTGGAATGTTGTTCATGAGGACATCCTCAACGCAGAACTGAAGATTATCGAGGCGCGCCAAAGGGAGCATCGAAATTGCGGTCCCCTGAATGTAGTGATCAATGAATCCGCGGACGAAGGTTGCTTCGCTCTCTTCTCCCGGCTCTGTTTTATAGATTGTGTTGGTCAAAGTCTTCTTGAGCAAGTCAAGGTAGAGACCGACCGTGTGGTCATCTTTCTGTATGCCGGTTGACATCTTATTCTCTCTTTGCCGTTTCAATGGAGGTCGCCCGAGACAGCCTGAACCTCAAATTAAGTCTGTCTTCGTCAGAATTGACCATAGATGAAACGTCCGGTTCCCGCAGTGGACAGGACCGTGAGCAGGAATAGGCAGACGCCATACTGAAGCCAATGTGGGGCCGCCGCATTAACGGATTGAGACAGCCCTCGTGCGCCCGGGGTCCCAGCGCCGACATAGAGCGCAATCGCCATGCAGACCCACGCGGGCGTGGAGAGATAGGCGGGTATATCCGACCATCCTGTCGGCCCACTTGGCGTGAGGCCGAAGATCTGCGCGAGCACCGATACGGCCTGGCTCCAAGTCGGGGAATGGAAAAAGATCATCGAAAAGCTCACGAGGGCGAAGGTCAGCGCGGCGCCGAGAAAGGAGACGATGTACCGCGACGCCCAGGTTTCGCGTTGAACTTGATTTGTCTTTCCAGCCGCGCGCTTCCGTCGAGTGCGCGCCCCGAGGATCAGCACGGTCACACTGAGAAAGACGGCCTGAACCATGCCAAACACGAGATAGTTGAGCGTGAAACCGTGCCAAATCCCGATGATCATCATGTTGAGGCAGATGGCGCCGATCAATCCAGCCTGCCCGTGGGCCCTAAGCGACATCGATAAAGGCGTGAACAGGTAGTCGGTGAGCCAGAGCGTCAGACTCATGTGCCAGCGGCGCCAGAATTCCTGAATGTTGACCGCGGAGAAGGGCGCATTGAAGTTCGGCGGCCCCTCGACGCCGAACAGCTTGCCGATGCCAAGCGCGATATTCGTGTAGCCGGAGAAGTCGGCGTAGAGCTGCAACAGGTAGCAGGCGATCGTGGTCAGCATGACCGAGTAAGAATAATCTGAGTGCGATTGGTCGATTAGCCCGATGAAATCGGCGAGGCGGTTGCCGACGAGCAGCTTCATCATCAGTCCGCCCAGGATGAACCGCAAACCGGTTTCCACCTGCTCGACGTCGATTGTTCTCGCCGTGACGTCACGCATCTGAGCAAAGAACGGCTCCGGCCTCTGAATCGGCCCGGCGACGATCTGAGGAAAGAAAGCCGGAAGGAGGAAGAATACGACCGGGTCGCGCTCGACTGCCTCGTCATCCCAATAGACTTCGATGAGATACGAGATCAACTTGAACGAGTAGAACGAAACTCCGAGCGGCAACCACACGCCGCGCCAAGCGCCCGCCGCCTTGAACGCCACGATGACGGCGACCACCGCCGCGACACCAGCCGCCATATACGTCTGCTTCGCCCGTTCGCTGCTGGCCTTAGCGATGGCGAGCCCGAGCGCATAAACTGCGGCCGAGGCGACGATGAGCAACACGAGATAAATTCGGCTCGAAAGCGCGTAAAACGCGTACGAAAGCGCCAGAAGATAAATCGCCCGCCAGCGCCCGGAGAGCCAATAAAAGACCGCCACCGCGGGAACGAGGGCGACATAGAACAGCGGCGCGGTGAAATTCACCTACGGCGCCTTCCTCTTGATCAGATCGAGCAGTTCGCCAACGTTCTTCAGATTGCGCACGTCCTTGATGCTGAACTTGACGCCGAAGGCTTTCTCGACCGCAATGATCATGTTGATGTTAGAGAGCGAATCCCACGTGGGCACCTCCGTCGCCGTCATGCCTTCGGTGACCACCAGTGCGTCGTCGTTGAAGACGTCGCGAAAGATTGGCGTCAGGCGCGACTCGATTTCACTCTTTTCCACTCGTACCCCCTGTTCTCAAAGCTCGTTGGCGACTGGCGTCATGAATATCTCGCGCGGCTGATAAGCGTCGACGGCGAGCGCCCATTGGGAAGCGCCGCCTTCGCCATCCGCAATCTTCTCGAAGCCAAAGCTTTTGAAGAAGCCTTTCACCATGTCGTTCTTCTTGGTTGGAAGGTAATGACCGGTGACGCGTTTCGCGCCCTGTCGCGCGGCATAGGAAAAGATAGTGTTCATAGTGAAGCTTTCGACGCCGCGCTGCAAAACGCGGCAGCTCATCAGATATTCGTCGATTTCGATATCGCTCCCGGCGTCCTTAAGAAGGACGACTGAAATTAGACCGTAATCGCCGAATTTGTCGGCAAGCTTGACCGTGAGGGGCGCGACGGAAGGATCGCTCATCATCGCTTCGCAGGCCGCTTCGCCGTAACGCCGCGTCATCAGATTGAACTGATTGCTGCGTTGAATGAGCTGGGCGATCCGCGGCAGATTGAAAGCGTTGAATCGCTCGAGCCGGATCTCCATGCCGAGCGAGGTCAGATATTCGTTGATGTTGGTGAAGTGCGTCTTGGTAAGCTCGCGCTGGGCTTCCTCGCGATATTGGTCGGCCCGCTGCAGGTCGGCTTCGGAGAACGACGCGGTCTCGAACAGGTTCAGGCCGGCGAGGGTCTCAAGATAGAGGGACGGGTCCTCGGGCAAGTCGGGCACGACGACGTCAGGCAGGAACTGGCGCACGATGTTGCGCTCGAAGGGATTGTCGTCGAGAAAGACGAGCGAATCGAAGCCGATATTCAGCGTCTTCTGAACCAGTCGAATGTTATCGGCCTTGTTGTCCCAGTTGGCGACGAAGACCGAAATATCCTCTTCCTTCAGCACCATGTGGGGATGCTCGCGAAACGGCAGCACGGCGGCCGCGTGTTCGTTCTTGCTGACCACCGCCAGAATGATTCCGCGCCGTTTCAGTTCGCGAATGAACGTCTGGAACGCGACGAACGCCTCGCCCTCGTCGAACTCGCCGAGCGCAATGCCTTCGAGACCATCGTCGCCGATCACGCCGCCCCAAAGTGTGTTGTCGAGGTCCAGCACCACACATTTCGTGAACATGCCGGAGGCCGCGAGCACGGTGTCGAGCAGCGATTGAGCAAGAAGCGGAACATGCTCAAGACGGCAAGGCGTCTTCGCCATGTTCCACATCCGGGCGTCGAACCATTGCGTCCGCCCGACTGACGCAGCGAGAAAATCGACGTCGTTCAAAAGGACGTTCTTGGACGCGCGAGCTTTGATGGCGAGCCGGTAATTGATCTCAGTGAAGATCGAGCCGACAGACTCGGCGACCTTCAATTCGTAATTTCCGAAGGCTCGCTCGCTCGGCAGCACGAATGTGCACTGGATGATCGTTGCTTGGCTTTGAGCCCGGAATGCGGTCCACAAATTCTCCAGCCTGCCGATTGTCTCGTCGGCGAACCCTCGGCGGTCGTGGCTTGCGTAAAGATGCGCCTTCAGTTTTTCGCTCGATAAAAGGATGACTACATATTGCGGATTTAACACGTATAAAGCGGAGTTCGGATCGAGGATCTCGAGATCGACGCCATCGTAATTGCCCTCGTACACTTCCGCCTGGACGTTGTTTCGGGCGGCGATGGCGCGCGTGATCTCGGCCAGATGCTGGGTCGCGCAGTCCGCGAGAAGTGCGACGCGGATGACCTTTGCGGCGCCCGAAGTGTTGAGCGCCTTCGCCTCTTTGGCGAGAGCAAAATAGTCCAGCGAAAGCGCTGCGTGTTTCATGGCGTCATGCCCTGGGGAGCCAGATCGGACAATGTCATATGTTATTGGTGCGACGGAACGATTTCGTTCCCTTGTCGCCGAGAGACAGCGCGCCGCGCAAGAGCCGCCGCGCACGTTTCCCTCCCTTGCCGCAGGAGGGTCAGGCGCTTATCTGCCGTCCCAGGCCCCTTCCGTCAACCCAAAAGTTCTCACCGTCCGAAGTCGCGGTTAAGCGCGCGATCCGTTTCTTGCGTCGCCGCTCTTGCCGCCGTATTGCATTGCAGCATATCCGCTCCACCTTGCGAAAACCAATCCCATGGACCCGCTGATCGAAGGTTACCGCCGTTTTCGCGCCGACGTCTGGCCGGCCGAGCGGGCGCGCTATGAGGCGCTGGCCCATTGGGGGCAGAGCCCGGAAGCGATCGTCATCGCCTGCTCGGATTCGCGCGTCGATCCGCAGACCATATTCAGCGCCGTGCCGGGCGAGTTGTTCGTCGTGCGCAACGTCGGCGCGCTCGTCCCGCCCTACAGCCCCGACCCCGCCCATCACGGAACGAGCGCCGCGCTCGAGTTCGGGATCAGGGTGCTCAAGATCCCCCGCCTGGTGGTGATTGGGCACGGCCAGTGCGGCGGGGTGAAGGCAATGGCCTATGGCCCGCCGCCGCAGGCGCAGGACTTCATCGCCTCCTGGGTCGAGATCGGCAAGCCGGCGCTGATCGCGGCAGGCGAGGAGCCCGAGGGGCGACTCCAGCGAATCGAGACCGAGGTCGTCCGCCTCTCGCTCGCCAACCTCCTGACCTTCCCGTGGATCGCCGAGGCGGTCGACGGGGGCCGGCTGACGCTGCAGGGCTATTGGTTCGACGTGCACATCGGGGTGCTGGCGAGCGTCGGGCCGAAGGGGCTCGAGCCGGTGGATTGAAGCGGGCGGGCCTATCCTCACGCGTCGCCTAGCCGGATAGGTCTCATCCCCGTCCCTTGTCCGAACTGTTAGAAGGGGGCTGCTCCCCTTTGCTGAACAGGAAGGGGGCGACGTCGGAGACGCCGGGAGCCTTGTCGACTGAAAAGGGCATCGGCCGGCAGACGGCGAGCGCGGAGAGGCCGACGCGCGCCGTGAGCAGGCCGTTAAGGACGCCCTCGCCCATGCGGGCGGAGATGCGGGAGGCGATGCCGTGGCCGACGAGCTGTTGCAGCAGGCTGTCGCCGACCGCCATGCCGCCGGTGATCGCGATATGGGCGCCAATGGAGCGCGCGAGCTTGACGAGACCGAGCAGGCCCGGCCGGCCGCCGTAAATCTCGGCGATGCGCCGAACCAGCCGCACGATCTGGGCGACGACGAACACCACATCGAGAATCGCGCGCGGGCTGATCGCGGTCACAACCGACACGCGCTTGGCGGCGGCGGCGATTTCGCCTTGCGCCTTGTCGTCGAGGGGACGCAGAAGCGCGCGCTCGGTGACGTCGATGAGGTCGCGCCCGTCGATGATCGCACGCGTCGCATCGTCGACCTGCGCGCGGGCACGGGCCATCTCGGGCCGGTTGCGATAAAGCGCGACCAGCTGGCCGACCAGACGCCGCGCCGCGGCGCGATCGTCGGCTGCCCGCGCCTCGGCGAAGGCGACATGCATTTCCGCAATCCGCGTCTGGCGAGCGACCGCGAGAATCTCGCGCGCCGCGAGGCCGACGAGGCCGACCAGGAACACGAGGCCGAACACGACCCCGATGATTCCAAGCGACTCCGCTTTGGCGAACAGCCCTTCGATGAGGTTGGTCGCCCATAGGCCAAGGCCAAGTGAGATCAGGCCGCCGAGCCCCGTCCAGGCGAGACCCGCGAGGGTCAGGCGCGAGCGGGCGATGAGCCCTGATTTTTGCGCCGCCTCGACTTCGAGCTCCGCTTCGTCGATCGGCCCCGGCTGGGCGACGGGTATCGGGTCATTCTGCGAGCGAATGATCGCTTCGGGGATGAGCGACGCAGGCTGATCGTCGACCGCGACACGCGAATCATCGAGGCGAAAGGCGCGGGGGCGGGGCGGGCGCTGGCTCACGCGAGACCCTCCGCGGGGAAGCTGCCTGGCGTGACGGCCTCGCAACGCCTCATCCTGAGGAGCGAAGCAAAGCTTCGCGTCTCGAAGGATAGTCCAGTGTGCGCGACTGGCTGCGCGCGCTCAAGCGTCCCCTTCGACAATCTCAGGGCAGGCTTTCGAGACGCGTCGCCTGCGGCGCCGCTCCTCAGGACGAGGGGTTGCGCGCGGGTCACGCGAGACGATCCCCGATCAGGAATTGTAGCGCGCGGTCGAGCCGGATCTGCGGCGCGGGCTCGCTGCGCTGGGTCAAGGGCGGGCGGAAGCGCACGAACCGCCAGTCGTTGTCGGCCTCGGGGAGCGCGATCGCGTCGCCCTGAAAGATCGTGTCCGGATCGGCCGGCAATTCACCGGGAAAGACGGCCGCTTCGGCGATTCCGTCGAAGGTTTGCCCCCCAATCGTCTCGCCCTTCTCGGGCACGCCGATGATCGCGTCGAGCGTCTCGTCGCCGGTCCTGATCTCAGCCTCGCGGGTGGCGCGGACCGCCGCCAGCGCAATGACGTCGATCTCCGCCCCGACACCCTCCGCGCGCGCGATCGCCTTCGCC
The DNA here is from genome assembly GCA_036510135.1 of Roseiarcus sp. Taxonomy (GTDB): domain Bacteria; phylum Pseudomonadota; class Alphaproteobacteria; order Rhizobiales; family Beijerinckiaceae; genus Roseiarcus. The sequence goes on from DATCEJ010000613.1 coordinate 11,329, forward strand.
GTGAGCGCGCGCAGGATCGCCTCCAGCCGATCGTGGCTCTTATGATGCAGATGGTCGGCCTTGGTCGCGGCGAACAGGATGCGGTCGATGCGCGGTCGGAAAACCGAAGCGAAATAGGACGAGCGCCCGGAGCGGAAGGCGCGCATGACTTCGGTCAGCGCGTTCTCGAGATCCTGGACCGCGGCGGGGCCGGAATTGAGCGCGGAAAGCGCGTCGACAAGCACGATCTGGCGATCGAGCCTGGCAAAATGATCGCGAAAGAAAGGCCTCGCCACATGCGCCTTATAGGCCTCGTAACGGCGGGCCATCATGGCCGGAAGCGAGCCGGGAGCGATCGTCGCGTCGCCGTTGAGCGGAATAGGCGCGAAGGTCAGCGCGGGCGAGCCGGCCAGATCGCCGGGCATCAGGAACCGGCCGGGCGGCAAGGTTGAGAGCGCATAGACATCGTCGCGCGCCCGCTTGAGATAGGCGGTGAACAATTCGGCAATGCGCCGCGCACTGTCCTCGTTGGCTTCGGCCTCCGGGTCGAGGCCGACCATCGCGGCGCGCCATTGTTCGGCGAGCGGCGCGCGCGCCGGAGTTTCGCTTGCGGCAAGCGTCTCGCGCGACCATTCGGCATAGCTCTTATCGAGGAGCGGCAGGTCGAGCAGCCATTCGCCGGGATAGTCGACGATATCGACCGTCAGCGTCGAGGCCCGCGAGCCCCAGCCGGAAGCGCTCTCGAACTCGATCGTCAGCCTGAGCTGGGCGATGCGGCGGGTCGACTCAGGCCAGTGCCGATCCGGTCCCGAGAGGCTTTTCAGATACTCCTCATAGGCGAACCGCGGCACCGCGTCGTCCGGCTGTGGTTCGAGCCGGACCCGTTTGATACGCCCCTCGGCCGAGGCGGCCAGTACAGGCAGACGCGCGCCCGCGATCAGATTGTTGACAAGCGCGGTCAGGAACACCGTCTTGCCGGCGCGCGATAGTCCCGTCACCCCGAGGCGCAAGGGGGCGCCGGAGAAATAGTCGCCGATCGAACGGGCGACGAGCTCGGCCTCGAAGATGAAATCGCTGAAACCTGACAAGCAAAAATCCGCGCCGAACCGGGGGCCTATTTAGGCGGCGCCCGCTCGTTTGGACAGTGGGGCCGTCGGGCGTCGCTGCCGGCGGGGCGGAAGGCGCCCCGGTTTCCTGTCGTGAGCGTCAGCCCGCGCCGGCCTCGAGTTCCGCGGGCGTGAGGTAAAGCGCCAGCATTCCCGAACTGCGCTCGACCTCCGCCCAAAGCTCGATCGAAAAGTCCAGAACCGCGACCGCGCAGGTCGGAAATTTCGCCGCCAGGCGGCGCCGTTCAGGCTCCGCGCCTGCTCCGGTCAGCGCCGTCGCCAGTTCGCCGAAACCGGGATTGTGTCCGACCAGACCCACGCGCTTGTGCGCGTCGGCGAGGGCTCGCGCGTGGTCGAGCAGCGTGGTGCCGGACGCGTCATAAAGGCGGGTATCCTGTTCAAGCTCGACTTTGCTTCGCCACTCGGCGGCGAAGATCTCGGCCGTCTCTTTGGCGCGCGCCGCCCCGGAATGGATGAGAACATCCGGAAGAAAGCGGCGGGCGGCCAGCGCCCTGGCGACTCGCCTCGCATCCGCGCGGCCGCGGTCGGTCAGTTTGCGCGCGTAATCGTCGCGCCCAACAGAGAGCTCAGCCTTGGCGTGACGAACGAGAAACAATCGGCGCATGAATGAAGATTGCGCACCCGCTCGGGGATTGGCAAGTTCTCGTGCTCGACCGCGGACAGGAGATTCCGTGCGCGAAGTCCCGTCCGCGAGCCCGCTTGACCTGTGTCGGGGTTGCCGATGACGCTGGTCGCTTCCCTAAGCCTTATGTTTCTCTTTCAAGTATTCCTGAAGCGCCGCCTTGGCGGACGCCGGCACATTGGCGGCGATGAACTCATCAACCGTCCAGGACTGTAAAGGCTTGATCTGGGGGGAGCCGGGTGAGCGCGCGTTCGGGGTCACGCGTTCGCAAGCAACGGTCTCGCCGTTCAAACGGTACTGTTCGTAAGGCCGTGCGCGCGAACTTCGCGTCTTGAAGAAAATGTCAGGGCCAAGCGTCACGGTCATCCGTTCCTATGTTTCCGGCTCAGTATATCACCGGACCGGCCGCTCGGCGAGCGCTGGTCGTCCCTCAAATCGCAAACCGAGCGGCGCTCGCTACCGCTCTCGGCGGCTTAAAAATGCGACCCTCTCGAACAGATGCACGTCCTGCTCGTTCTTGAGCAATGCGCCGTGCAGCGGCGGTAGCAGTTTCTTGGTGTCGCGCTCGCGCAGCGCCTCCGGCGAAATGTCCTCGTTGAGCAGAAGCTTCAGCCAATCGAGCAGCTCCGAAGTGGTCGGCTTCTTTTTCAGTCCCGGCGTCTCCCGCAGCGTGAAGAACGACCGCATGGCCTCTTCCACCAGCCGCGGCTTGATCGACGGATAGTGCGATTCGACGATCCTGCGCATCGTCTCGGCGTCCGGAAAGCGGATGTAATGAAAGAAGCAGCGGCGCAGGAAAGCGTCGGGCAGCTCCTTCTCGTTGTTGGAGGTGATGATGACGACGGGCCGCACGCGCGCCTTGACTGTCTCCCCGGTCTCGTAGACGTGAAACTCCATTTGATCGAGTTCGAGCAGAAGGTCGTTGGGGAATTCTATATCCGCCTTGTCGATCTCGTCGATCAGCAGCACAGGGCGATCGGGCGAAACGAAGGCGTCCCACAGCTTGCCGCGGCGAATGTAATTGCCGATCTCGGACACGCGCGGATCGCCGAGCTGCGAATCGCGCAGGCGTGAGACGGCGTCATACTCATAGAGGCCCTGCTGGGCGCGCGTGGTCGATTTGACGTGCCAGGCGATGAACGGGGCGCCGATCGCGGCGGCGATCTCCTGTGCGAGCAGCGTCTTGCCGGTGCCGGGCTCGCCCTTGACCAAGAGCGGACGCTCGAGCGCGATTGCGGCGTTGACCGCGGTCTTCAGTTCGTCGCCCGCCACATAAGTGGCGGTTCCTTCAAAACGCATCATCAGCAGCGGCGCCTTCAAAACACATCGGTTTGGGCTCTGGCGCTTAGCCTCGCAAGACGAGGCCGACTCGTCAATTCATCAGGCCCTTGACGGTCTCGATGAGCTGCTTGAGCGAGAAGGGCTTGGGCAGGAACACAAAGTCCTGGCCCTCCGGCAGATTGCGCGCAAAGGCGTCGTCGGCGTAGCCGGAGACGAAAATGACCTTGGCCGTCAATCCGCGTTTGCGCAGTTCCGTCAGCATGGACGGGCCGTCCATTTCCGGCATGATGACGTCCGAAACGATGAGGTCGATCGGCTCGGTTGCGGCCTCAACGACGCGCAACGCGTCGAGGCCCGTCTCCGCCTCCAGCACCGTATAGCCGCGCGAGGCGAGCGCGCGTGCGGCAAAAGCGCGCACCGCCTCTTCGTCCTCGACCAGGAGGATCGCGCCCCGCCCGGTCAGATCCGCGGCTGGCTTGGCGACCTCCGCCTTCACCGGCTCGTCGATATCCTCGGCGAGGCGCCGAGGGAGCAGAACGCGGAACGTCGCGCCGGAGCCCGGCTCGCTGTCGCAGAACACATATCCGCCCGTCTGCTTGACGATGCCGTAGACCATCGACAAGCCAAGGCCGGTGCCTTTGCCGACATCCTTGGTGGTGAAAAAGGGCTCGAAGATCTTGGCCCGGACCTCGGGCGGAATTCCGTGACCTGTGTCCTCGACCTCGACCAGCACGTAATCGGCCGGGGCGACATCAACCTCTTTCAAGCTGCCGCATTCGGGGCCAGGAAAGTTGCGCGTGCGCAGCGTGATCTTGCCGCCTTCATGGATGGCGTCGCGCGCATTGACGACGAGATTGACGATGACTTGCTCGAACTGGTTGAGGTCGGCCTTCACCTGCCACAGGTCGCGCCCGTAGACCACCTCGAGTTGGATCTGCTCGCCGACCAGCCGGCGCAGCAGCATCTGCAGTTCGGACAACACGTCGTTGAGCTGCAGGGTTTGGGGGCGAAGCGTCTGACGGCGCGAAAAGGCAAGCAATTGCCGCACGAGGCCTGCGGCCCGATTGGCGTTCTGCTTGATTTGCATGATGTCCTGGAAGGACGGGTCGGTCGGGCGGTGATTGGCGAGCAGAAGATCGGAATAGCCGATGATCGCGGTCAGCACGTTGTTGAAGTCGTGCGCGACGCCGCCGGCGAGCTGGCCGATGGCCTGCATCTTCTGGCTTTGCACGAGATTCTCTTGCAGCGTGCGTTGCTCGGTGGTGTCGAGAGCGAATAGGGTCGCGCTCGCGCCCTCGTCGCTGCGCGGGTCG
>DATCEJ010000614.1:0-3959 GCA_036510135.1 Roseiarcus sp.
CGCTCACACACAAGATCGTAACGCCGCTCGGAGAGTTCCGGTTCCGCGAGTTGGCGTTCGTTTGCAACGACTTCGCCTCACGGGCGACCCAATGCGAGGCGATGTCTAATCTGGGCGCTCGCCCATTTGCTCGGAGCTCAGGTCATGGCTGATCGTCCACTTTCCATTGACATTCGCCATCCCCTGCTGCTCAAGGCCAACGACCTCTTCCTTCTGACCCGCGAGGACGGAGAGATCGTTCAGGACGTACCAGGCTTCGGCCTGTTCTATCGTGATACCTGCTATCTCGCCGCGTATGCATTGCGGCTGCACGGCACATTGCCGCTGCTTCTGATGTCGTCAGACCGCGAAGGCGCGTCCGCGCAGATCGCCCTCACCAACCCCCATCTTGCGACCGCCAACGACCGGGTCATCGCCGACCACAAGCTCAGCATCCGGCGGACCTTGCAGGTGCTCGATGACGGACCCCTGTTCATTGACACGATCACCGTTCGCAACTTTGGGACCGACCCGGTGACTCTTCCCGTATCGCCGGAGTTTTCGACAATTTTTGAGAGCATGTTTGTCCTGCGAGGCGCGCCGAGGGGCAAGCGCGGTCGCATGCATGCGACCGCATGGGATGAGACCGCCCTGCGCTTCTCCTACGAAGGCGCGGATGACGTGAGGCGGACCCTGCTCGTGGACTTCTCGCTCTCGCCTGTAATCGCGCCGCGAATGTCGGAGCAGAGCATCGGCAATTTCGAGCTTTCCCTGGAGCCTGAGGCCAGTCAGGATCTGATCGTGACCTGTCGCGTCGACGAGCGGCCGGTCGGCGACGCGCCGCCCGGTTCGGCGCGAGCTCCCGTTAGCGCCGCGGCGATGCGACAGGCCAAAGAGGCGGCTTCGAAGGCGCTGCTCGACGGCTACGCGCGGGTTGATACGCCCAGCAAGTCCCTTGGCGAAGTCCTGGCGCGGTCCCTGACCGATGTCGCGCTTCTGCAAGTAAGACGAGGGAGGCATAGATTTACGGCTGCGGGCGTGCCGTGGTTCGTCGGCCTGTTCGGTCGCGACAGCTTGTTGCCGACGATTCAGCGCCTTGCATTCAATCCTGATCTCGCCCGCCACACCACCGAGTCTCTGGCGCATTGGCAAGGGACGAAGGACGAGTCCAGGACTCGCGAACAACCGGGAAAAATCTTCCACGAACTGAGGGTTGGCGAGCTCGCTCATCTTGATGAGGTTTCGCAGACACCGGCTACGGGGCGGTCGATTCGACGCTGCTGTTCTGGATCGCCATCGCCCGGCACGTCGCATGGACGGGCGAGATGGCCTTGTTCGAGCTGTTGCGACCTCACATCGATCGCGCGCTCGACTGGTTGAGTCGCAAGACCGACGAAAACGAATCTGGCTACGTCACCTACGACGGGCTCGCTGACGGAAACCAGCCCATCAATCAGAGCTGGCGCGATTCCGGCACGGGCGTCTTGCGGAAGGACGGAAGCTATCCCGCTCCTCCGCTCGCCCTCGTGGAGGTACAGGGCTACGCCTATCAGGCCCGCATGTTGATCGCGCCGCTGTTCCGCCGGAGTGGCGAGGACGCAAGGGCCGATCGATTGGTTGCTAGGCAAGTAAGGTCGACGGCTATGGAGAGCTTTTGAAATGTTAATTATTAGCAGCGATTTGGTAGAAAGCGAGGCCGCGGGCCGGATAGAAACTGTCAGCGACGTCTCCATCCCAGGCTTTCGAACAATACGCTCAGCCCCGTCACGCCTATGATCAGCGCGCCCCAGATCGCAACGGTCAGGAAAGGGCTGAAGTTGAGGAGGTTGAAGGCCGAAGAGATCACCTGAAGCACGATCAGGGCCATGAGCAGCCCGCCAACCTTGCCGAAACCGCCAAACGGATCGACCCCGCCAAGCACCGCGGCCAGGATCGTCACCAGCAAGTAACTCTCGCCATAGGAGGCGTTGGCGGAATTGAACCGCGCCATCATCACGAGCGCCGCGACAACGGCGAGGAGGCTCGAGAGCACATAGACGCCGAGGACCACGCGCTTGGTGTCCACTCCGGAATATCGCGTCGCCTTCTCGTTCGACCCGATCATATAAATCCTGTGACCGAACGGGCTCTTGTTAAGCAGGATCGCCACCGGGACGCAGAGCGCGAGGAAGATCAAAAGCGCCACGGGCACGCCCATCAGCGTTCCGTTGCCGAGAAAGACAATCGGATCCGGGAAGCCCGAGATGACGTTGCCGCGCGTGAGGCCGATCGACAGCCCCTTGCACATCGTCATCGTGCCCAGCGTGGCGAGAATCGGCGAGACGCCGAGATAGGCGATCACGAATCCATTGATCAGTCCGACGATTGTCCCGACCGCGACGCCCGCCAGCACGGCAATCACTTGCCAGCCCACCCACATGGCGCCTTCGGCGCCCGTCGCATGCGTTGTCAGCACCCACGCCATCGCGAGCGCGCAAAGATTGGCTGTTGCGATGATGGAAAGGTTGAGGCCGCCAGAAAGCAGAGCCACCATCATGGCCAGCGAAAGGATGCCGAGCTCCGGCAGCTGGAAGGCCATCGACTGGAGCGCGCGGACGCTGAAGAGCTGATCGCCGAGGAGCAGCCAGAAGACGATGAGCAGGGCCAGGAGGACGAGCGCAAGGATTTGCGCCGCGCCGCCGCGGAAGCGGGGCAGCGAGAACAGCCATCTTGGAGCCCTGGCGTCGAGGCTCATCGCCAGTCCCTCATGCGAACGACTTCATCGAACGTTGCCGGCGGTCGCGCCAGGCCGTGATCGAAACCGCGCAGAGAATCGTCAAGCCGACGAACCATTGATTCCAGTATGAGGAGACGCCAAGGAGCACCAGGCCGTTCTGCAACACGGCCAACAGCGTGACGCCGAGGATTGCGCCAAACACCGTGCCGACGCCCCCGGTCAGGCTGGCGCCGCCCAATACAACCGCTGCCAGCACATCGAGTTCCTTGCCGACGAGCACCGTCGGCGTCACGGATTGCGCGAGCTGGGCTTGCACCAGCGATGCAATGCCGGCGATGAGGCCGAGATAGCCGTAAACCAGGAAATTGAGGCGGACGACGTGAAAGCCGAGTCGCTGCGCGGCGTCCTTGTTGCCGCCGAGGGCATAGATCTGGCGCCCAATGTTGGTCCGATTCAAGAGCAGCCATGCCGATAGGAACGCCAGCGCCAAAACCAGAATCTGCAGGTTCAGCGCATAGGGCGTGCCGCGGGCGTCGTCATATTCGAACCACCAGATCCCGTCGCGGAAAAACTTAGGCAGCGACGTGATGTATTTTCCGCCGGTGAAGAAAATCAAGAGCCCGTAGAAGATATTGAGCGTGGCGATCGAGACGATGATCGACGAGATTCGCAGCCGCGTGATGAAAAGCGCGTTGATCGCGCCGCAGGCGATTCCGATCGCGCCCGCGATTGCGAACATCGCGAACCAGCCGAGGCCGTAGCGGATCGCGAGCGTGAGCGCGACATATTGCGCGACCGAAGCGGTCGCCGTGAAAGAAATGTCGATCCCGCCGGCGATGAGCACAACCAGAAGGCCAGAGGCCATGATGCCGACGAAGGCGTTGGAGGTGAGGAGGTCGAATAGATTCTGAAGCGTCAGAAAGCTGTCGGTCGCAAGCGACAGAACCAGGCAAAGCGCCAGGATAACCGCCAACAGCCAAAATTCGTGGCTGCGCCCGAACCGCTGAAGCACGGGAGACAAGGCTGGACGGGACACGGCGAGAGTCACGGCCCCGCTCCCAGGGCGGTCACGCAACGGCGCGCGGGCTTACGCATCGACGACCGCCTGCAATTCGGCCTCCGACGAGACATGCGGGACGCATTCGCCCGCAAGCCGTCCCCGTCGCATCACGATGACGCGCTGTGCGTGATAGAAGACTTCGGGGATCTCGTCCGAGATCAGCAATATTGCAACCCCCTTGGCGGCGAGCGCCTTGATCACCTC
>DATCEJ010000615.1:0-6564 GCA_036510135.1 Roseiarcus sp.
CCGGCTCCCTCGGAACCGCGCCCAGGATGTTCGGGAAGATCATCAAACAGACCGCTCATCGAAAGGCCTCGCATGTGCAAACCCTATGAATCAGTCCTGCAAACCTCAAGCAAATGAAAAACTCACAACCTCTGAGGAGCGACGCCTCCGGCGGCGCGTCTCGAAGGATGGCCGGCCGGTGCGGCGTGTGCTGAAGCGTCCTTCGAGACGCGCTTCCAGCGCTCCTTAAGGACGAGGGGATTCGAGACGCGCTTCCAGCGCTCCTCAGGGACGAGGGGGTTCGAGACGCGCTTCCAGCGCTCCTTAAGGACGAGGGGTTCGAGACGCGCTTCCAGCGCTCCTTAAGGACGAGGGGATTGGGATTTGCAGTTGGGTCGAAGCCGCCACTTGCGCAGGGCGCGCGACGCGGGTATATACCCCTGAATGGAAACCACGTGCTACTGCGCCGCCGTTCGGACCGCCGCGCGAAAGACCACCGCGCTTTACGACTCGATCCTCGAGCCGGCGGGGGTCACGCTCGCGCAATTCAGTCTTTTGCGAAAAATCAAGCGCGCCGGAACGGTTTCCCTGACCGGGCTCGGGCGGCTCGCCGAATTGGACCGATCGACGATCGGACGAAACGTGAAGGCGCTGGAAAAACTTGCGTTCGTGTCCATGGCCTCGGCGGAGGACCACCGGGAAGCCGCGGTGCGGCTCACGCCTCAGGGAGAGCGTGCGTTGCGCGTCGGCGCCCCCTTATGGGGCGAAGCGCAGCGGCGCGTCGAGGCGGCGTTGGGCACGACCGGAGCGTCGCAACTGCAGACGCTCGCGCACAATCTTTGAGTTTTTGCTTTGATTTTTTTGGCGAATTTGCGGGTCGCTACCCGTCGCGGAGTTTGAGATGACGATATCGGGGCAGACTGTGCAGAACACTGCGCAGCCGCAAAGGCAGTTCGCGGCGTTCTCGCTGTCCAACCGGCTCGCCGCGGCGATGGCCGAAAGGAATCTCTATTACGGCTGGGTCGTCGCGGGAGCGACCTTCCTCGTCATGCTGGCGACGGCGGGCGCGATGGGCGCGCCGGGCGTCATCATCCAGCCGCTCGAGAAGGAGTTCGGCTGGAGCACGGAGCAGATCTCGGTCGCCCTTGCGGTGCGGCTCGCCTTATACGGGCTGATCGCGCCGTTCGCCGCCGCCTTCATCAACCGCTTCGGCGTGCGGCCGGTCGTCGTCACGGCGGTTGCGATGATCGTCGCCGGCATTCTCGCCTCCATGGCCATGACTGAGGTGTGGGAGCTTGTCGCGCTCTGGGGCATCATCGTCGGCATCGGCACCGGCATGGTGGCGCTGGTGCTTGGCGCAACCATCGCGTCGCGCTGGTTCGTTCAGCGACGCGGCCTCGTGGTCGGCATGCTGACGGCGAGCAGCGCCACGGGCCAACTGATCTTTCTGCCGCTCATCGCCAAGCTGACCCAGGACCACGGCTGGCGGAGCGCGCTCGTCTTCGTCGTCGCCATCCTGCTCATCGCTTTATTCGTCGCGCTCATGGTGCTGCGCGACCGCCCGGCGGACGTGGGGCTTGCGCCGTTCGGCGAGCGCGCCATCCAGCCGGCGCCGAAGCAGGATCTGGGCCTCGGGGCGATGATGGTGTCGCCGCTGCGCGCGCTCTACGCGGCCCGCGCCAGCCGCACCTTCTGGGTGCTGTTCGCGACCTTCTTCGTCTGCGGGCTCTCGACCAACGGCCTCATCCAGACGCATTGGGTCTCGCTTTGCGGCGACTATGGGATCGCGCCCGTCGCCGCGGCCGGGGCGCTCGCGGTGATCGGCGCCTTCGACTTTGTCGGCACGATCCTGTCGGGCTGGCTGTCGGACCGCTACGACAATCGCTGGCTCCTGTTCATGTATTACGGATTGCGCGGCCTCTCGCTGATCGCGCTGCCCTTCACCAATTTCACGGTCATCGGGCTCTCCGCCTTCGCGGTTTTCTACGGCCTCGACTGGGTCGCGACCGTGCCGCCGACCGTCCGGCTGACCGCCGAGCGGTTCGGCGCGGAAAGGGCGAACCTCACCTTCGGCTGGATTTTCACCGCCCACCAGCTCGGCGCGGCGACGGCGGCCTTCGGCGCCGGGTTCTCGCGCAGCGATCTCGCGACCTACCTGCCAGCGCTCTACATCTCCGGAATCGCCTGCGTGATCGCGGCCGCTCTCGTGCTGACGATCGGCCGGCGGCCCAAGGAGGTCCTCGCGACGGCTTGAGTGCGCGGCACGCTGCGATGAAAATCGTCATCGCGAGGAGCGAAGCGACGCGGCGATCCAGGAGCCGCGGGGTGCTCTACGTTCCCCTGGATTGCTTCGCATGCGCTCGCAATGACGATCGCGGTGTTGCAAACCGCGTCCCAAACTAAACCGCCCTGCCCTCGCGCCGCATCAGCCTCAACACGGCGCTGAGAGTGGCTTTCAGCGACGCCATCACGATGTTCGGGTCCATGCCGACCCCATGCACGGGCCGGCCTTCGGCATCCTGGATCTCGACGTAGCTCGCCGCGGTCGCATTGGCGCCTCGGCCGACCGCGTGCTCGTGATAATCGATGAACGAGAACTCGACCTTGAACGCCTTCTTCAGGGCGTCGACGAAAGCGTCGATCGGCCCGTTGCCCTCGCCCTCGATCGTCATTGTCGAACCGTCCGCCCTGCGCAGCGTCGCGACAAGCTCGCGATTGTCCGGGCTGGTCGGAACCGTCTGCTGCTTGACCAGAATCATCGGCGGATTGTCGAGAAGATAGGCCTGACGGAACAACGCCCATAGCTCGGGCGAGGTCAGCTCCTTGCCGTCGGAATCCATGCGCTCCTGCGCGATCTTGGAAAATTCGACCTGCAGCGTACGAGGCAGGTCGAGGCCGTGGTCGGCGCGCAGGATATAGGCCATGCCGCCCTTGCCCGACTGGCTGTTGATGCGGATCACCGCCTCGTAATCACGGCCGACATCCTTGGGATCGATCGGCAGATAAGGGACCTGGAACACAGGATCGTTGCGCTTCTCCTGCGCGTCGAAACCCTTCTTGATCGCGTCCTGGTGCGAGCCTGAAAACGCGGTGTAGACGAGTTCGCCCACGTAAGGGTGGCGCTGGTGCACCGGCAATTGCGTGCAATGCTCGGCGACGTCCCGGATTCCGTTGACGTCGCTGAGGTCCAGCTCAGGCTCGACCCCTTGCGTGAACAGGTTCAGGGCCATGGTGACGATGTCGACGTTGCCAGTGCGCTCCCCATTGCCGAACAAGGTGCCTTCGACCCGCTCGGCGCCGGCCATCAGCGCGAGCTCCGCCGCGGCGACCGCGGTGCCGCGATCGTTGTGCGGATGCACCGACAGGATCACGCTCGAGCGATCGGAGATGCGCCGCCCGAACCACTCGAACTGGTCGGCGTAGGTGTTCGGCGTCGCCATCTCGACCGTCGCCGGCAGGTTGAGAATGAGCCGCTTCGATGGGCTCGGCTTGATGACCGCCTTGACCGCCTCGCAGATGTCGAGCGCGAAATCGAGCTCGGTGCCGGTAAAGCTCTCGGGCGAATATTCGAACTGAAAGTCCGTGCCCGAGGCGGCGTCGGCAAGCGCCTTCACTTGGCTAGCGGCATTGACCGCAATCTCGGTCACGCCTTTGCGGTCGGTCCTGAAGACGACATCGCGCTGCAAAGTCGACGTCGAATTGTAGAAGTGAACGATGACCTTTTTCGCAGCCTTGACCGCCTCGAACGTGCGTTCGATCAGCTCGGGGCGGCACTGGGTCAAGACCTGGATGGCGACGCCGTCAGGAATCGCCCCCGACTCGATGATCGAGCGGACGAAGTCGAAATCGGTCTGCGAGGCGGAGGGAAAGGCGACTTCGATCTCCTTGAACCCCATGTCGACCAGGAGCTTGAACATGCGGTTCTTGCGCTCGACGCCCATCGGCTCGATCAGCGCCTGATTGCCGTCGCGCAGGTCGACCGAGCACCAGATCGGCGCCTTGTCGATGATGCGGGAGGGCCATTGCCGGTCAGGCAGGACGATAGGCGCGTAGGCGCGGTACTTTTGAATTGGCATCTGTGTCATGACGAACCCTGAGGAGACTTTATGGCGGCGCTTAAGCTGAAACCAGCTGGCCGACCTTGCCTCTTCGAAACGAAAAGGCGGATGCGAAACGATGTCCCGACGCGTCTAGCGCGCCGGGCGTCTAAGGTGCAGGGTCGTCGATCCCGTTCGCATGGGCGCACCTTCAAGCAGGATTGAACGAAAAAATCAACCCGGTTCATTCGCCGGAATGGACAAGCGCGTTCGCCCCGGCCACAAGCGGGCCCGCGCGGAGAGCAATTTGACCGAGTTCCCGATCCTCCAGTTCGGCGCGAGCCGCTTCCTGCAGGCGCATGTCGATCTGTTCGTCAGCGAGGCGCTTCCTCGCGGCGAAGCGATCGGGCGCATCGCGGTCGCTGGAACCACCGGGAGCCCGGAAAGCCGCCGGCGTGTCGCCGCCTTTGCGGCGGGCAAGCCTTATCCGGTTCTCGTCAAAGGCCTCAGCGACGGGGCGGTCGTCGACGAGACCGTAGAGGTCAGGAGCGTCGGCGCCGGCGTCGACGCCGTCACGGAATGGGACGCGCTCGAGCGCCTGTTCATCGCCGCGCGCTGCGCCATTTCGAACACCGCCGACCGCGGCTACGAAACCGATCCCGACGATCGGCCTGACGCCGGGCCGCCACGGTCGTTCCCGGCCAAGCTCGCCAAGCTCCTGCTTGCGCGCTTTTCGGCAGGCGCCGGCCCCATCACCCTCTTCCCGTGCGAACTGACGCCGGGCAACGGCCAGGTCCTGCGTGGCGTGGTGCTCGACATGCTCGACCGCTGGCAGGCGCCCTCTGATGCGCGCAAGTGGATCGGGGACGAATGCCTCTGGGTCAATTCGCTCGTCGACCGGATCGTTTCCGAGCCGCTCGAACCTTTGGGCGCGGTCGCCGAGCCCTACGCTTTATGGGCGATCGAGGACCAGCCGGGCCTCGAACTGCCTTGCCGGCATCCCGCGATCGTCGTCGCCGCCGACCTCAAGCCTTACGAGCGCTTAAAACTGTTCATTCTCAATCTTGGCCACACCTATCTCGCCGAGCTTTGGTCGAAAGACGGCGGCGCGCCCGGCTTGACGGTCCGCGAGGCGGTCGCGGACACAAATATGCGCACGAAACTGGATGCGCTCTACGCGGAAGAAGTGCTGCCGGTGTTCGCGGCGATCGGCATGGGAGACGAGGCGAACGCGTATCTCAAGACGGTGATCGAGCGATTCTCCAATCCGTTTCTCGATCACCGCCTCGCCGAAATCCTCACCAACCACGAGGCCAAGAAGCAACGCCGCTTCGGCGGCCTGATCGAACTTGCCGACACGAACGGCGTGAGCCTCAAGCTGCCGCGCCTCAAGGCCGCGCTCGCTGACGACCGCTAGAAATGGCGCGCGATCCCCTCGCTTCCAGCGATCTGATCGCCGAGCGCCGTTTCGCCTACGCCAAAGCCGCGGCGAAAGAGGGCGACTGGAGCGCGGCCGCGGATTTCTACGAGCAGACGGTCGAGCAGGCGCCGCACTGGGCTGCGGCCTGGTTCGCCCTCGCCGAGGCGCGGGAAAAGCTCGGCGATTTCGACGCCGCGGCTCGAGCCTTTCGCGGATCGCTCGCGGCCGATGCCGCCGACGCGCAAGGCGCGGCGGCGCGCCTCGCGCTCATCGGGCGAGGCGACGTCCCGGATACCCTGCCGCCGGCCTATGTCGCGCGGCTGTTCAACGACTATGCCCCGCGCTTCGACGTCCATCTGATCAAGAATCTTGGCTATCGCGCCCCTGCCCTCATGGCCGAGGCCCTGAGCGCCGCCGCGCCGGACCGGCGCTTCGCCTCGGCCCTCGACTTCGGCTGCGGCACTGGCCTCATGGGAGAAGCGCTGCGCGATCGCGTCGACCGTCTGGCCGGAATCGACCTTGCGCCCGGCATGATCGTCAAGGCGCGCCAACGCGGCGCCTATGACGAGCTCAAGGTCGGCGACGCCGTGGCGGTGCTGAATTCCGGGCCGCGCGGAACCTTCGATCTCATCGTCGCCGCGGACGCGCTCGTTTATATCGGCGACCTCGCGCCTCTATTCGCCGCCGTCGTGACAGCGCTGACCCCGGACGGCCTCATCGCCTTCACGGTGGAAACTTGCGAGGGCGACGGATTCAAACTCGAGCCGGCGATGCGGTTTGCGCACAGCCGGTCCTATGTCGAGGCGACCGCGCGCGAGGCGGGCTTACGGCCGCTTCTTGTCCAGTCCGCGTCGATCCGGCGCGAAGCGGGCGCCGATGCGCCTGGCCTGATTTGCGTGTTCGGGGGGACAGAGCGGCAAGCGTAGGACCGCGCGCTATCCTCACGACAGCCGCCATGAACTCCCGATGGCGCGAAGCCCTCGCTCCCGCGCGATCGGTCGCGGCTGCGACGACCGATAAGCCATTCGGCAATGGCCGGCGCAATAGGACTGGCCTTCGACCGGCGTGAGCCCGCAATAGGCGAAATCTCCGCTCCTCGGATCGCCCAGCGGCCACCGGCAGGCGGAA
>DATCEJ010000616.1:0-3686 GCA_036510135.1 Roseiarcus sp.
GGAATCGAGCGCCGCGGTGCCCTTTCGCGCGTCGCCGAACATGAATGGCATCTGGCCAATGGCGATGATCGGGAACCGGCCCGGCTGATAGCCCGGGTTGACGTAAGTGATGTCGGCGATGTCGTCGCGCGCCATATCGTAGTGATCGAACGCCTTGCCAAGCTGTTGCGAGGGAAAGATGGTGATCTTGATCGTGCCGTTGGAGGCCTTGGCGATATCGTCCGCCCAAGCCTTGGCCGACGCGGTCAGAGGATGCGCCGGGGGAACCCAGAGCGAGAGCCTGAGATCGACCTCCTTGTCTTGAGCGAAAGCGGGGGCTGCGCTTCCCAGCGATAGAGCGAGCATGAACGCCGGCGCCGCGCAGGATCGGCGTGCGGCCGAAAGGCCTGCGCAGAGCGCCCCGGGCACGGTCAATCTAAACATGTCTCCTCCCAAGAGCTCATGGTTTTATCGGATCATCTCGCAGGCATAAACGCCGATCGTCAAGCGCGACCGCCATGAGCGCCGTGGTGCACGCTTCAGATCTTTCTGTTCTTCGCGTCCCAGTTGCGCTCGAGATTGGCGATCAGCGCCGGGCTGAAGTGACAATAGGCCTGCTCGCGCGCGTAGACGGAGGCGTAGCGTCGAAACAGATCGAGCGACTCCTGGCCAATTCTGATGGCGCGGCGATTGCCGATTGAGCTGACCGCGCCTGCGCTCGTAAGCCCATCGACGACGCTGTCGACCGCTGCGTCCATCTCGCCGGCGGGGGCGATCTCGTCACAGATCAGGCGCCCATCCGGACTGTCGCAGTTGAGTCTACGTTCATACAGAATGGCTTGTCGCGCGATACGATCGCCGACGAAGCGCGGCAGGCGCAAATTCGCAAAGCCCGGAATGATCCCTTCCTTGCGCGCCGGCAAGGTCAGGAATGCATCCGACGCGGCGAGAACGTAGTCCATGCACAAAATGGACTGGCAATGGCCGCCGATCGCGAACGTGTCGAGCGCGGCGATCCATAGCTTTTCGACGCCCCGGCCCTTCACGTCGTCGGGCACGCTGTCGGGCGAAGCGACGCCGCGCAGGAGCTTGTGCACATAGCCGAGGTCGCGGATCAGGAACCAGAGATAGGGTATCTTGCCGAGATAGAGGTGGGTCAGATTGATGCCGGCGCCAAAAATGCGCTTGCCTCGATATTTCTCGTTGTCCACGGCAGCGCCGCGCAAGACCGCGATCTCGGTCGTCCGATCGAGCGTCGCGACGTCGACGGCGAGCTCGGTCTGGGCCAAAGTCGTGTCGTCCTCGGCATTGAGGAAACGCGGATTGATCATGTCGAGATGGACGGCTTTGCCGCGCCGGGTGAGACGCGCCGCGCCGAGATCAAGCGAACCGCGCGCGGCGAAGTCGGGGAGAAGCGCAGCGCTTTCCGGTCGCGGCAATAACATCGCATGGCAAAGATGTTCGCCGATGCGCGGGCGCGAAAGCACATGCGCGAGGAACAGGCCCTGGTCGATCTCGACGCCGTCCTTGTCGCCCTGCCGATGAGCGGCTTCGACGTCGACCCCGTCTCGTGTCGGGACCAATCCCGGAACGATCTTCGCCGCGGCATAGACGAGATCGTCGAGGCGCCGGAACGTCGAGCCGCGTTCAGTCAGGCGATCGTAGACACGCTCGACATGAGCGGCGAGGAACGATTCGCGAGACGCGCGCGCGTCCGACAACAGCGCCTCCGCGGCCGCCCGTTCCGTCTCGTTCCGCCGCGGCTTTGGCGGCAGCCTCCGGAGGAGAGCCGTCGAGCGGCGCCAGAAGGCGCCGTACTCGCGAGCGTCGGACTCAAACTCGCCTGTCGCGATCGGGAAGGACTCGGACCATTCTCGCGCCTCTCGCTCGGGCAGGCCCGCGGCGCGCAACGGCGCCAGGGCAAATTCCGTCGCCGACGTCATGCTTTGGGCCTCCTGTCGATAACGCGCTTTGCCTTGCCGAGCGACCGCTCGATCTCTCCCGGCTTGAGCACGCTCACCGTCGCGTTGATCCCGATATGCGCTTTCATCGCGTGTTCGAGTTCGCTGGCGCGCGCGTGCGCCTCGTCGAGATCGGACGGCGACCGAGCCTCGGCTTGAACCTCCAATTCGTCCAGCCGCCCCTCGCGGGTCAGGATGAGCTGATAGTGGCCGCAAAGGCTGGGAACGCTCAGGATCAGCTCTTCGATTTGCGTCGGGAACACATTGACGCCGCGCACGATCATCATGTCGTCGGTCCGGCCCGACACCTTTTCCATCCGCCGCATCGAGCGCGCGGTGCCAGGCAGCAGTCGGGTCAAATCGCCGCTCCGGTAGCGGATGACCGGCATCGCTTCCTTGGTCAGCGAAGTAAACACGATCTCGCCGAAGGCGCCATCGGACAAGACAGCGCCGGTCGCCGGATCGACGATCTCTGGATAAAAGTGATCCTCCCAAATATGGAGGCCATCCTTGGTCTCCACACATTCGCCCGCGACGCCGGGCCCGATCACTTCGGACAGGCCGTAGCTGTCGAGCGCGTCCATGTCGAACGCCTCTTCGAGTTCGTTGCGCATCGCGTTGGTCCACGGCTCGGCGCCGAAGCTGCCAAGCTTCAGAGAGGAGCGCCGCGGATCGAGCCCCTGGGCGCGAAACTCGTCCACGAGGCACAAGGCGTAGGAGGGCGTCGCCATCAGGATGTCGGGCGCGAAATCGTTCATTAGCTGGACCTGCCTTTCGGTCATGCCTCCGGAAACAGGAACGACCGTGCAACCAAGCCGCTCGGCGCCATAGTGATAGCCGAGGCCCCCGGTGAAGAGGCCATAGCCATAAGCGTTGTGGGCCATCATGCCTTTGCGTCCGCCAGCGGCGCGCAACGTCCGCGCGACCATATCGCTCCACATGGACAGGTCGTTGCGGGTATAGCCAACCACGGTGGGCTTTCCAGTCGTGCCGGAAGACGCGTGGACGCGCGCCAGCTGATCGTTCGGCACGGCGAAGAGACCGAACGGGTAATTGGCTCTGAGGTCCGACTTGGTGGTGAAAGGAAAGCGCTTCAGGTCCTCGAGGGCGCGGAAGTCGTCCGGATGAACGCCATGCTGGTCGAACTTGGCGCGCATCGCCGGGACGGCGTCGTAGACGCGGCGCAGCGCGACGCTGAGCCGGCGCGTCTGCAGGGCGGCGATCTCGTCGCGGGAAGCCGTTTCGATCGGATCGAGCAGGCTTTTGTCCGGTGCTTCTCCCAGCCTCATGGCGGTGGCCGAACATCAGCCCAGACGGCGACCGCGCGCCGCTCCATCGGTGCAGGCATATCTCCCCCGCTTATCGCGCGCCAAGTTGATCCGGCGTCGCCCCATCTCATAGCCAAGGCCGCAACTCGTCAAGCCTGACGGCTCGCCAAAGCCGACTTGTCCGCCGGCGCCGCAGCCGGCGCAACCCGGCTATTGCGCGAGGAAACTCAGAAGCGTCTCGTTGAAGAGCTGCGTCGCTTCGAGGTGGCCGAGATGGCCGACTCCCTCGAGCACCTTCACCTTTGCATTCGCCATGCGCGCGGCCAGCGCTTGCGCAAGCTCGGCGTTCTTGCCCATTTTGGCGCGTAATTCTTGCGGCGCGAACGGACGTCCCGGCGCGTTGTGGTCGTTCGCGCCCATGATGAAGAGGGTCGGCCGATCAATAAGCGGGATCTCGTGCGCCACCGGCTGGGAGTAA